>NZ_JAHDSX010000002.1:0-114137 GCF_020969955.1 Allobaculum fili
AACTTTGGAGAAATCGATACCGAGATCGATTGCAGGGATGATTGATTCCATGAAAAAGCCTCCTTGAATAAAGGAATTATCCCAAGGAGGCGGTCGAGAAAATACCCGTCTTTTATTTGACGCTTACAGGGAAAACGAACACAGAATAAGTTCAAATTGGAATGAAAAAAGCGCAGCTCTTCCACGGAAAAAAGGGAAGAACTGCGCTTTTCGTCTGCAGTCTGGTCAAATTGACCAAAGCGGGGGTCCGGAGCTTTTGAACAGCCCGCAAATCGTAGAATTCTAGTATTTCTTCTGAATGATGCGTTTCATCCAGGCTTCATACAGGAAGATCAGCACAATGATGCCAATGACTGTGAGGAGTGTCGGAACCCATAAAAATTCAAAGCAGAGAAGGATGAGTGCGACATAGGCAATGGACAGAATCATGTTCGCCATAATGAGGCCGGCAGCCGACCAGTTGTTTTTGAGCGCTTCGTATTCGGTACTCCAGTTCAGTCTGGGAAAGAGAAGGTCTACAATCGCACCCGACTGGCAGGCAGGAATGGAAACCAGAGCCGAGGTCAGAATGAACAGAATGTCCATCCAGAAGGGGATGCTGATCATGTAGTGAATCAAAACGAGATAAAGGAGCGTTGGAAAGAAGGTAAACAGATAGGCGGTCACCAGTTTGACATGAATCTGGGTCAGGAAGGGTACCGGAATGCTTTTCATCCAGTCCACGCCGCGCTGCCCTTCCCGGGTAATCGCCGTGGCGGCAATCATGTTCATGTCTCCGCTGAAGAGAACAAGAACCGAAGCGGCCAGAATCGGCAGGCCAATCTGCATGGACAGGTCGAGAGAAGCGATATTTACCTGCTTCGCCATATCCATCAGTTCTGCAATCGACGGATTGTTCAGAATCACGATCAGAATAATGATCGGACCAAGGAAGGAAGAAAAGACGCAGTTGATCAGATAGGTCGGCGAGCGCAGAAGATTTTTCAGATCGGTTTTGAGCAGCTGACGAAATGCGGTCTGCTTCTTTCTCGAAAAGACGGCTTTCTTTTTCTGAACGGAAGAGGATGAAGCCTGCGAGCTCATGACGGCGGGCAGATAGAACCGATCAGCGCACCAGGCGAAAGCCAGCGCGCTGATGACGGTGCAAAGAAGCAGCCAGAGCAGCGAGAGGAAGGATCCGTCAAGAATGAAGGAAACCGACCAGTTTGTCTGAAAGATGATGTTGCTTCCCATGGAAAACATTTCCGGATTGTTCGTGAGAATCGCCATAACGTTATCGGTCTGTGCACCGATCTGACCGGCATACATGGAAGACATGCTGATGGCGATCGCAAAGATGATGCTGACTGCACCGAAGATCAGATTGAATACATCCTTATTGTGAAAGAACGGAAGGAACCGCATCACAAGCAGGATAATCAGTCCCATGATAAAGACCATAGAAAGCAGACTCAGAACCATGGACAGGGCCATGGCCAGAATCTGTCCAATCGACAGCGCGTGCAGGAAGGCAGCTGCCCCAATGCTTCCAAGACCGATCACGACGGCGAAAGGAAGGACAGACAGGAAGACAACGATCGTTTTCGCTCCGACAATCTGCCAGGGTTTCAGCGGAAGCGGAAGGAGAAAACGCGCATCCTGCGAAAAGTAGAAGATGGAAGGAAACATGTAGAGCAGCTGGACCATACAGAGGATGGCGGTAAAGAAGAATGTCATCTGAACGGCCATCTTCACAAAACCCATCTGATAGATCACGCCAAACTGCACAGCTATACCAAGTGCAAGCAGCACCATCAGAACAGCTGCGCCAAGCCCGGTCAGAAATTTTTTGCCGAAGAAATTGTTCTTTGTGGAAGAGAAGGTACCTTTGAGCAGATATTTCGTCAGCACCAGCATCTTATGCATCGGCGGTAACCTCCAGGAAGATTTCTTCCAGCGAACGATCCGGATACAGATCGCGGAGCGCCCCGAGCGTTCCGTCATACACGATCTGACCGCTCTTGATCATCAGAATTTTGTCACACAGTTTTTCTGCGACTTCCAGAACGTGGGTAGAGAACAGGACCGTATTTCCGTTTGCGGCATGTTCTTTCATTTTCTTCTTTAACAAAAAGGAAGATGTCGGATCCAGACCGGTCATCGGTTCGTCGAGAATCCAGTTGTCCGGATTGGAGACGAGAGCGCCGATCAGAATGGTTTTCTGACGCATGCCGTGGGAATAGGAGGCAATTTTCTGCGAGAGCGCGTCCGTCATTTCAAATTCGGCGGCGAGCTCTTCGGTTCGCTTTTTCGCTGTTTCCGGATCCACTTCGTAAATGGCGGCCATCATTTCGATATATTCCATACCGCTGAGCCGCAAGAAGAGGTCAGGGGAATCGGGAACGAACGACAGTTTCTTCTTAGCCTCTTCTGGCTCTTTGGAAATGTCGATTCCGTCGATGAGAATGGTACCTTCATCGGAATGGAGAATTCCGGTGATCATGTTGAGGGTGGTTGTTTTGCCCGCGCCGTTTGGACCGATAAAGCCCGTGATCGATCCGGCGGGAATTTCTGCGGTGCAGTGATCCACAGCGGTTTTATTGCCAAAGGTCTTTGTTACATCGCAAAGCTGAATCATAAGGATTTCCTTTCTTTCCCTGAAAAGCAAAGGGAAAATCGGTCCGGAAATTCCGGATACCGGTTTTCGGCTGCTTCTTCTGGATTCTGGCCGCTCTCTGACCAGAACGAGGGCAGACGAAAACTGTTTCCATTATTGAATTGCCCGAAAAGGTAATCAACGGATTTTCAAAAATGTTAGAAAAGGAATCGGGAATTTTTAATCAATCCTGTGTGCAATGAAATTTCCTGATTCAGACAGGATGAGTTTGGAAAGAAACGGTGTCATTTTCCCAGCAGAAAACAGGAAAAATCCTGCGAAGAAAAGGAGAGCCGGGAATGGTCTGCACGCAATGGCCGTTTCTATTTTTTTGACCAAGCCTCATGTATAATGTACGGGAATGAAAAGGACCGATAAACCAATGTATAAACGTGTTTTGCTTAAATTGAGCGGTGAAGCGCTGTCCTCAAAAGACATCAACCTGGACCCGGCGATTCTGAAAACGCTGGCGAAGGAACTCAAGGCTGTTAAAGAAACAGGCGTCGAACTCGCAATTGTCGTGGGAGGCGGAAACTTCATCCGCGGCAAACAGATTCAGGATATGGGAATGAACCGTGCGCAGGCCGATTATATGGGGATGCTGGGAACGGTCATCAACGCGCTGGCTGTCCAGAATGCGCTGGAAAACGAAGGCGTAGATACCCGCGTGCAGACTGCAGTCGAAATGCAGAAAGTGGCTGAGCCATTCATCCTGCGCCGTGCTCTGCGTCATCTCGAAAAAGGCCGTGTCGTTATTTTCGGTGCCGGAACCGGATCGCCGTATTTCTCGACCGATACAACGGCTGCTCTTCGCGCAAGCGAAATTGATGCCGATGTCATTCTGATGGCGAAAAACGGTGTGGACGGTGTTTATGACAGCGACCCGAAAAAGAACCCGGACGCCAAACGCTACGATCATCTGACCTATCTCGATCTGCTCAACAAAGATCTGAAAGTCATGGATTCGACCGCCATTTCCATGTGCATGGATAATGACATTGATCTTGTTGTCTTCAACATGAATGAACCGGGCAACATTGAAAAAGCGGTTCTCGGCGAAGTAGACGGAACAACCATCACCCGCTAGAGACCCATTTGCCCAACGCTCTGGATCAGAAGTTCTGATCCGCCTAAGTAATAAGGAGAAAAATATGGAAAACCAGTATCTTGAAATGGCTGAACTGGAAATGGATGAAGTCATTGAAAACTTTGAAAATAACCTCAAAACCATCCGTACCGGCCGCGCTTCCGCGTCCATGCTCGATCGCGTTCGCGTAGATTATTACGGCGAAATGACACCGATCAACCAGATGGCAAAAATCTCCGTTCTCGAAGGAACGCAGCTCGTGGTTAAGCCATACGACCGTTCCATGGTCAAAGGCATCAACCATGCCATTTCCGCTGCCAACCTTGGCGTTACCCCGCAGGCTGAAGCCGACTGCATCCGCATCAACGTGCCGCCTCTGACAACCGATCGTCGTAAAGAACTCGCGAAAGAAGCGAAGAAATACGCAGACCAGGCCAAAGTCAATCTGCGCAACATCCGCCGCGATGCCAACGACAAGATCAAGAAAGACAAGGAAATTTCCGAAGATATCCAGAAGGAATGGCTCGACGACTGCCAGAAACTCACGGACAAATACGTGAAGAAAGTGGATACGCTCGCAGACGCTAAAGAAAAAGATCTGCTCGGCTAAACATTTAGAAACCCATTCAAAAAGCCCGCTATGGGCTTTTTTAAAAGAAACAGCACAGCCGGAAACTGCCGGCTGTGACTGTTTTTCGATTATGTAAAAGAGGAACGAACTATGGAAAACATTCCAAAGACGGTCGCCATTATCATGGATGGTAATGGGCGATGGGCTAAGTCCCGCGGACTGCCCAGAACCGCCGGTCACAAAAAAGGAGCGGACCGGGTACGCGATATCGCGCTCGAAGCACAGAGACGCGGTGTCGAAAAACTGATTCTGTATGCCTTCTCCACGGAAAACTGGAAAAGACCGGAAGATGAAGTCTCCTATTTATGCAAGCTGCCGGGAATGTTTTTCTCCAGATTCATTCAGGAACTCATGGACAACGACATTCGCGTAACGTTTGCGGGAGAAATTGAACGCTTCCCCCAGAATACCCGGGATGTCATTGAAAAAGCCGTACGGCAGACCAGCCACAACAAGGGTATGGAACTCTGTCTGGCGATTGATTACGGAAGCCGCCGCGAAATGTTACTTGGGATGCAGAAGTATGCCGATGAAGTCGCTGAAGGCGAACGGAAAAACGATCTGAGCGAAGAAGAATTTTCTTCCTATCTTTTCGTTCCAGAAGATATCGATCTTCTGATTCGCACGAGCGGGGAAGTGCGTATCTCGAACTTCCTGCTCTGGCAGATCGCATACGCGGAAATGATTTTTACGCCGATCGCATGGCCGGATTTTGATGAAGCTGCACTCGATGAATGCCTGAAAGAATTCGCGCACCGCAGCCGCCGCTTTGGAGGACTGGTCGATGAAAACTAGAATTCTGACGGCTATTGCGATTATAGCGGTCGTTCTCTATCCCATTCTGGCTGGCGGAACGGCTCTGCAGATTCTTGCCGTCTTCATTGTCGGCGCCGGTGCCTATGAATGGCTCCATTGCCTGAAAAACTATAAAAAATGGGGAATTCCCGTAACCGCAATTTCCATTCTCTGGGTTTTGGGACTACCCTGGGCAATTGGCTATTTTGGCTCTCGCGTTCTGTATACCTACGTCATGCCGATGATTCTGCTGATCTGGGCACTCCCTGTTTTTGTGAAGAGCTTTGATGAAACAAACTGTTTTGCAACCCTCGCGTTTCTCGTCATTTTTGGAATGGCGTATCTCTGCATGCAGTTTTTCATGGATCAGCCGTCCTACTTGTGGACCGTCGTTCTGGCTACGTACGGCAGCGATACCGGTGCCTACTTTGCGGGCCGGTTCTTTGGCAGGCATAAGATGATTGAGCGCGTTTCTCCGAAGAAGACCTGGGAAGGCCTCTTTGGCGGCTGGGTGTTTGGCTTTCTGCTTTCCTTCCTGGTCAGCCTGTTCTATGTGAAGGGCCTTAATTTTGGCCTGAATCTTGCCGTCTGCATTCTCGCTCCGGTTTTCGCCGAACTGGGCGATCTCTGCTTCTCGGTTTTCAAGCGCCACTATCGCATCAAGGATTTTTCCTCCCTGCTTCCAGGACATGGCGGCGTGCTCGACCGGGTCGATTCTCTGCTGATGAATTTCCTGTTATTTGGGATTCTCTACAGCTTTCTTTAAGATTTATTGGATATAATCAACGCGCCTGTACCTTTCGTATCGGCGCGTTTTTCGATTCACGTTTTAGAAAGGAATCCATATGATCAATGTCCTGATCAGCCTGCTGGCATTTATTTTCATGCTCGGGCTAATCGTTATTATTCATGAGCTGGGCCACTTTCTGGCAGCGAGAGCTTTTGGCATTCACTGTCACGAATTTTCCATCGGCATGGGTCCGGCCATTTACCAGAGAAAAGGCAAAAATACGATCTTTTCCATTCGTGCCATTCCGCTGGGCGGCTATGTGAGCATCGCTTCCGATACGGGCGAATACCCGGAGGCGGAAGAAGCCGAAGACGATGCCAGGGAAGTCGTCGATGCAGACTATTCCGAAGCATCCGATGAATTAAAACAGGAAATCCCCGTGCTTTCGGATGATAAGACGAAAGAAAAAGAAGCGGATGAAGAGGAAGACTGGAACGCGAAAGTTCCGCCTGAACAGAAACTCGATCATCGTCCCGCCTGGCAGCAGGTCATCGTCCTTCTTGCCGGTGTGACGATGAACATCGTTCTGGCTCTCTGTCTTATGGCGGTGTTCATCGGCGCGCGCGGTTATGTTCCAATGCCGACTGAGCCAGTCGTTGCGGAAGTCTTTGAAAACTCCCCCGCGCAGGAAGGCGGTCTGCAGCCAGGCGATCGCATCGTCAAAATTACGGCCGAAGACGGCAGCACAGTTGAACCAAAAGAACTCGATGATGTTACGGAGTTTCTCGTCTACAATCACGGCGAATCCGTCTACACCGTATTGCGGGACAATCAGGAAGTGGAACTGAAAATGACACCGCAGTTAAACGAAGAAAGCCGCTCCTATCTTCTTGGCTTTTCCGCGGCAGCTTCGTTCAAAGAAGTCCATGGTCTGGAATGCATCGGCTACGCCTGGGATGAACTCTGGGACAATACCATGCTGATCTTCCGCTCGCTGGGCAATCTCACGCAGGGCAAAGGAACGGAATCTCTCTCCGGTCCGGTCGGCATTTACAAAATGACCGATCAGATTGTCAGCTACGGCTGGATGCCGTATATCGCTCTTTGCGCGCTGATCTCCCTGAACGTCGGCATCTTCAACCTGCTCCCGCTGCCCGCTCTGGATGGAGGACGCATTTTCATCCTCCTGTTTGAAAAGCTCTTCCGGAAAAAGATGCCGCGCAAGGCGTTCGAATGGGCCATTCTGGGAAGCTATGTTCTTCTCTTCGGACTGCTCATCTTCGCCACCTGGAACGATATCGTAAACTTCTTCCTGTAATAGGAAGTGGAAACCAATTCTCAGCCAAATTCAGGCTAGAAAAACTTTCTGAATTATTTGTCCATATCAAAAAGGGCGGCAGCAGATTTTGCGATCTGCTGCCGCCCTTTGAAGGTTTATTTACGAATGTAAACGGGTTTGAATGTTTCCACGACTTTGGAAACGAGTTCGTCATCGGCCAGAAAGGCGCGCATTGGACCGGCTTTCTGAACGCTCAGAAAAGCCGAAGCAACGGGAATCGTCTTGTTAAGGTCGCCGGAATCGATATCCGCGACAACGCCCCAGCCTTCAGGCTGTCCTTCTTCCTGCGTACGTACCAGCCAGAGACGGGCGATATCTGGATCTAAAGCGGCTGTTTTGGCCAGAGAGAGAACGGCTGCCGGTTTTGCTTCATGGACATCTTCAAAGAAGGAAACGGCTACACCGGCTTCGATGGTACCGGCATGGGAGCTGACTCTGGCTTCCTGGAAGGAGCCAAGGAAGCTTTCCTTATCAAAGGTGATCGGCGTGCCTTCCGGATTGAAGAGCAGGAAGCCGATTTCCTTATGCGCACGCAGCAGCTTCAGCAGTCCCTGGAAGCTGATCTGAATCGCGTGACGGGAAAGTTTCTGTTTTCCCAGTTCGTCCTTGTCGGTGAACACCGGCACAATGCTGCCTTTGGAAGATTGAAAGTCGATGAGGTCGAGCGGGGCAGTGTCCAGAAAGTCCGGATTGCTGAGATCGGCAGGCTTCGGGGCCTCGGTCAGAATGATGTAATAGTTTGATTTGGGAAAGCCCTCGTAAAGGAGCTTCGCGTTTTTTTCGCTCTTGTCCTGAACAAAATTCGTAATCAGCTGTCCAAGAGGAAGTGTAGATAAAGCCATAAAATCACCTTTCTTAAGACCGGTTCCCACAAGAACGGTCAGATTTTCTTCATTTTGACATCAAAAACCGGACCTGTCATCTGTTCCATGAACACGAGGAGGAATTTGTCAATTAAAGATAAATCATAATGGCGCAAAGGTGAAGAATTGCTGCCGCAGCAATCATCAGATGCCAGACAAAATGGGCATACGGTTTCTTCCGGGCGTAGAAGAAGGCGCCGATGGTATAGAAAATGCCGCCACCCGCAATCAGAAGCACAAAGACGGGACCGCATTTCATCCAGACCAGTGGCAGAACGAAGATCGCCATCCATCCCATTAACATGTAGAGCGTCATGGAAATCGCCGGATGGGAGTATTTGGAAATGCTTTTGAGAAGAATGCCTGCAATGGCCAGAATCCATTCCAGTGCGAGAATGGCGTAGCCGACTGGACCGCCAAGCAGAACCAGACAGATGGGCGTATACGTCCCCGCGATCGCTAACAAAATCGAGATGTGATCCAGTTTTCGAAAGACCATTTTCCAGGTCGTATCGTAGGGCATGATGTGATAGAGACAGCTTCCGCCAAACATGAAGATCATGCAGATCAGGTAAATGCCGATGCCGACCGTTCCCAGCCAGCCCGCTTTCTGCCAGGCGATGACGGAAAGAACGGGCATCGCAAACAGGAGAAGAAACATCATCACGCCATGGCTGACGGCGTTGCCGACTTCCTCGCCAAAGCTGAGATGAAACGTATCTTTCATCAGGCGGCGGCTCATTTTGGGTTTATGGTTTGGCTCTTCCGGCTGATCGGAAAGATTGGGATTGGGCAGAGAAGAATGAAGAACAGATTCCATACGGAAACTCCTTTCGAAAAATGGAGAAGCGTGCAGGCCGGTGCAGCCGGGTTTGCAGAGGCTCTCTAACTAGTTTTTATTCTACTGTAATCTAGATATTAAAACCAGATGTAAGACCTGTCCTTTGGAAAACGTCAGAAATACAGACTGGAAGGGGTGTCTTTGATCCCTTCTTCTGCCTGAAGCATGTACCTCTTGATTTGCGGCGTCTGGTTGCCCGCTTCCGGTCTTTCGTTCCATATATATGGATCATCATATGTGGATCATCGTTTCTCCAGCGGATGTCTTCACGCTGGATAAGACGACAGGCAGTGCGTTTTTCGCATAGGCAAGGCAGATTTGAAAAGAGGGCCCACTAATGAGAAAATAGGCATTCAGGAAAAGGAGGGCGCCAATGTTCTTAAAACGGATTGAACTAAGCGGATACAAAAGCTTTGCCAATCGAAGCGTTCTGAACTTTGAAGAACCGCTGACCGGCATCGTCGGTCCAAACGGCTGCGGAAAGAGCAACATCACCGATGCCGTTCGCTTTGCGTTAGGCGAGCAGTCTGCTAAATCACTGCGTTCCGGATCCAGCCTGAATGAAATGATTTTCGCGGGAAGCCAGAGCCGCAAGCCGGTCAACATTGCCCGGGTTACGCTCGTTTTCGACAACTCGCAGAAAATCTTTGATTCCCCCTATGAAGAAATTGAGATCACCAGACAGATTCAGCGCGGATCCTCGGAAATTTTCAACTGGATCAACAAAACGCCCTGCCGTCTGAAGGATATTCAGGATCTGGTTATGGATACCGGCCTGGGAAGAGATTCTCTTTCCATTATTTCGCAGGGCAACATTTCTTCTTTTGCGGATGCACGGCCGGAAGAACGCCGTCTGCTTTTTGAAGAAGCGGCCGGTGTAGCCAAATACAAAAAGCGCAAAAAGATTTCGCTGGCCAAGCTCGAAAACGTCAAAGCCAATCTGGAACGTGTACAGGATCAGGTTGATTCTTGCGCGTCTCAGATGAAGACGCTCGAACGTCAGGCTGAGAAAGCGGAACAGTATCTGGCCTGCAAGAAGGAACTTGCGGATATCGAGATTTCGCTTCTGGCGATGCAGATCGAAGAAAACAAGGAAAAGGAACTGGAACAGAAAGCTGCGCTTGAGCGCATGCAGACCCGTCAGAATGAACAGAACCGCATCAGTATGGAAGCGGATCAGCAGATGGAAGCACTGCAGGAGGAAATCCGGCATACCGACGCAAGACTCGTGAATCTGCAGAACGAGCTGGCCCGCGTCATGGAAGAGTCGGTTTCCTTAAACAAGCAGAAAGCCATTCTGGATGAGCGGCGCAAAATTTCGCTCTCTTCTGCGGACAAGCAGGCCAGAGCCCAGTCGCTTCTCGAACTGTTTTCAGAAGCCAAATACGAATACGAAGACCGCCGGCGAAGACTGGCGGCTATGAAACTCGATACGCAGACCCGGGAAAGTCACCAGCAGAAGGCATTAGGCGAAAGCCGTCGTCTGGTCGAAGAAAGCCGCCGCATCGAAAACGAGATTCATTCGCTTCAGAACCAGCTCGCCGGTGTCGAATCCCGTCTGGCTCATCCGCCTTATCGTAACCATGGCGTACAGGCCGTTATGCACAATGCCTCCCGCCTTTCCGGCATTTGCGGTCTCGTGCAGGATCTGCTCGAATGCGACGACGAATACATGAACGCGATTTCTGTCGCGCTCGGTTCCGCAAACGAACAGATTGTTGTGGAAAGCGACAGCGATGCCCGTCGGGCCATCGGCTGGCTGAAACGCTCCGGCGCAGGCCGGGCGACGTTCCTGCCGCTTTCGGTATGCAAGGGAAGGTATCTGCAGGACTGGCAGCGCTCGATCGCCATTAAGCAGCACGGCATTCTTGGCGAAGCCAGCCGCTTCGTTCGATGCAAACCGCGCTATGAAGCGCTGCGCGACCGCCTGCTGGGCAATATTCTGATTGCCTCCAGTCTGGAAGAAGCCAACCAGGCCGCCCGGGCGCTGCGTCAGTCGGTTAAGATCGTTACGCTTGGCGGCGACGTCGTTCACGCGGGCGGTGCCATGACCGGCGGATCGCTTCGTCCAAACGTCAACCCGATTCCGGCTCTGAAAAAGGAAAAGGAACGTCTGCTCGATGAAATCGCAGCGCGCAGGGAAGCGCTTGGCGATTTGCAAAGAGAATTCGATCAGGCGCAGGCGCAGACGTCGCAGATGGGCAGTGAACTGCTTCAGATGAAAATCGAGCAGGAAAAGCTCGCCAGCATCGTGCAGGTCAAAAAGGAAAAATACGAATCGCTCCAGAGACAGATCGCCCAGCTCAATCTCGATCCGGTTCTGGATGAAGAAACCGGCGCGGATGCGGCGACCGAACTTGTTGAACGCATTTCGGCCCTTCACGCGAAGTCCGATGAGCTCAACGCGCAGATTCGCATGGACCAGGAAAAGAAAACCGCTCTGCACGAACAGAGCGCCAGAGCCAGCGAAACGCTGCGAAACGCCAGACGCGAGCTGACGAGTCTGATGGAAAAAACGTCGAAAGTGCAGTCCGAACTCGCCCGTATTCAGACCCGTCTTGAACAGGATCTGCTCCGTCTTGGTTCGGATTATTCGCTGACGTTTGAAGCCGCAAAAGCGAAAATGCAGCCGATCGAAGTCGTGTCGGCCAGAGCGCAGGTCAAGAAACTGCGCTCGCAGATCGTCGCGCTGGGCAGCGTGAACCTCGAAGCGCCCGAACAGCTCAAGGAAGTGCGGGAACGCTATGAGTTCCTTACATCGCAGATGGAAGAGCTCATATCCGCCAGCGAACAGATTCTCGGCGCCGTCGATGAAATGGATCAGACCATGATCACCCAGTTCAAGGACATGTTCGACCGCATCAACGGCTGTCTCGATGAAGTGTTCCAGTCCATGTTTGGCGGCGGCCGCTGCCGGCTCGTTCTCTGCGAACCGGATAACCTGTTAGAAAGCGGCGTCGATGTCGATGTACAGCCCCCTGGAAAATCCGTCAAGAATCTGCAGACGTTCTCCGGCGGGGAAAAGGCGCTGATTGCGATCTCGGTGCTGTTTGCTATATTAAAAGCTAGAACCGTACCTTTATGTATTTTTGACGAAGCGGAAGCGGCCCTTGACCAGGCCAATGTAGAACGCTTCGCTCGCTACCTCAAGCGCTTCAAGGACCAGTCGCAGTTCATTACCGTAACGCACCGTCCGGGAACGATGGAGCAGTGCGACACGCTCTTTGGCATTACCATGCAAAAAGACGGCGTCAGCCAGGTGCTCAAAGTTCAGCTCAAGGACGCAGCTGGAGCAGCAGGCGAACCAGCGCAGGCTTAAGCGCATTGGATATAGCAGCAAAGAACCAGAAATCACCAGAAAAAATCACTGAAAAAAAGTATGAACCGGAACTCTAGCCGGAGAAGGAGGGCTTGGCATGGCCTTTTTTGAAAAACTGAAATCCAAGTTTGTCCGTTCCAAAGACAAGGACAAATACCTCAGCGGGCTTTCCAAAAGCCGGAAAAGCTTCGGCGACCGGATCCGCGCGCTGTCCAACAGCTTTCATGGCATCAACGATGAACTTCTCGAAGAGATCATGATCATCCTGCTCGAAAGCGACATGGGCATTCACACCGCACAGAAAATCGTGGACGAATTTGAAGCCCGTTCCAAGGAAATCAAAAACTACGATTCCATGGAAGACTACCTGATTCAGATTCTTTACGATTTCTACAACCCGGAAAAAGAAGAACCGTGGCACTTCAACGAAAACGGTCCGACCGTCATCCTGATGGTTGGCGTCAACGGATCGGGAAAAACGACCACAACCGCAAAGCTGATCAACTTCTTCCAGGAAACCGGAAAGACGGTGGCTGCAGCAGCCGCCGATACGTTCCGTGCCGGGGCAGTCGAACAGATTGAAATCTGGGCCGAACGGCTGAACGCCCCGTGCATCGCCGGCAAGGAAAAGCAGGATCCGGCCAGTGTTATTGTAGACGGTTGCCGCTACGCAAAAGACAACCAGATCGATGTGCTGATCTGCGATACCGCCGGCCGCCTTCAGAACAAGACGAATCTGATGAAAGAGCTCGAAAAGATGAGCCGTGTTGCCGGACGCGAAATCGAAGGCGCCCCGCACGAAACGTGGCTCGTTCTCGATGCGACAACCGGACAGAACGGCATTTCGCAGGCGAAGGAATTCATGGAGGTCACCCCGGTAACGGGTATTATCCTGACCAAAATGGATGGTACCGCAAAAGGCGGCGTCGTTATGGCGATCCGCGATCAGCTCGGTCTGCCGGTCCGTTTCCTCGGACTGGGTGAAAAACCGGAAGATCTGCGCCCGTTCGATCTGTCTTCCTATCTGATCGGCATCACCAAAGGACTGGAAGACTAGTCGAACATGATTTCGCATCTTGAAGCCAACGATCTGTTTGATCTGTACAGCCTCCTGCTTTCGCCCAGACAGCAGGAAGTGCTTTCGCTTTATTTCCAGGAAGACTTTTCGCTTTCGGAAATCCGGGAAAATCTCGGCATTTCCAAAGCAGCGGTGTATGACGCCCTTCAAAAAGGGGTAAGCGCCATGGAGCAGTACGAAGAAAAGCTCCATCTTCTGGCGTATCGAAAAATTATTAACGACTATATCGCGGACCATCCCGAAGCCAGAGTGCTCGAAGAAAAGCTCGAAGCGATCGGCGCGTCCGATTAAAAAATCCATCTATGCCTGCAGCCGGCTCCCGCCTGCGCGTCCAGACATGGATCCATTCAGAACTACGGCAGAGGAAGAAAAGCCTCTGCCTTTTTTTTCGAAATCCGTTTTGTTTCGGTTTTGAATTGTCTTTGCAAAATTTGCGCTCGACGTACTGGAGGTCCGCGGTGCCGGTCCACCTGCTCGAGTGACCAGAAAAGCCAATCGCTTATACACAAGCGGTTTTTCGATCGTTCGAAACCGCGCAGCAAGTCTCCCTTCGTTTTCCGTAATTGCGGTAAATATTTCAATTTCTAGGACGGAAATCACAGGGATTCATCTGCGGATGAAAAAGGTTGTACACTGAAAGAAGCGAAACCTAGAGAAAAGGAGATTTTTAAAATGGCAATTGTTATGTCAGTCAATGCCGGCAGCTCTTCCCTGAAATTCCAGGTTTATGAAATGCCGGAAGAAAAAGTTCTCGCCAAAGGACTTGTTGAACGTATTGGTTTAAACGATGGAGTGTTCTCCATTACCGTGGACGGTCAGAAATACACCACCACCTGCGATATCCCGGATCACGAAGCTGCAGTACGCATGCTCGTTGACGCTCTGCTCGAGCACCACGTTGTAAATTCCCTCGATGATATCAAAGCCGTTGGCCATCGTATCGTACACGGCGGCGAATTCTACTCGGATTCCGTTGAAGCCAGCGCCGATGCGGTTGAAAAAGTCGAAGAGTGTATCCCCCTTGCACCGCTGCACAACCCGGCAGGTCTTGTAGGATACAAATCCTTCTCCAAACTGCTCCCCGATGCCAGCCAGACTTTTGTTTTTGATACAGCCTTCCATCAGACGATGCCGGCAGAAAACTTCATCTACCCGATTCCTTACGAATACTACGAAGAAGATAAAATCCGCCGCTACGGCTTCCACGGAACAAGCCACAAGTATCTGACGCAGCGCTATGCCGAAATCACTGGCAAGAAGCCGGAAGACGTTCAGATCATCACCTGCCACCTCGGAAACGGCGGTTCCATCACCGCGGTTAAAGACGGCAAATCCTTCAAGACGTCCATGGGTCTGACTCCGCTGGCCGGTATCGAAATGGGTACCCGTTCCGGGGACATCGATCCAGCCATCCCAGGCGTTCTGATGCAGCGTCATAACCTGACTGCACAGGAAGTCGACAATATCCTCAACAAGAAATCCGGTCTGCTTGGCGTATCCGGCGTATCTTCCGACAGCCGCGATATCGAAAACGCAGCCAAGGAAGGCAACGAACGCGCAAAACTCGCCAGCAAGATTTTCGATGACCGCGTTATTGAAACCGTAGGCGGCTACTATGCCCTGATGGGCGGCGCAGATGCCATTCTGTTTGCGGGAGGCATTGGCGAAAACTCCATCACAACCCGTGAAGCCATCATCGACGGTCTCGCTGCTCTGGGTGTAAAACTCGATCACGAAGCCAACAACTGCCGCGGCAAGGAAGTGAAAATTTCTGCAGATGACTCTTCCATGGACGTGTATGTCATTCCGACAGATGAAGAAGTCATGATTGCCCGCGACGCCTACAAAAATCTTGCCGCTGAATAAAGAAGTACAGCCTCTGTTTGACGCATTTGATCAGGCAGAGTCGATCGTCGTATTCCATCATTTTTTTCCGGACCCCGACGCCCTGGGTACGCAGATGGGTATGGCTGAGTTTTTAAAAGCACGCTATCCAGACAAGACGATCCTCATGGCGGGGAGCCAGGAGGGCATGGATTCGATCAGCGATGCACAGATGGAACAGTCTTTAGCGCTTCTGTGCGATACCGCGACCGGCGAGCGTGTGGATGATCTTCGCTTTACCCGGGCAAAAAAGATTGCCCGTATTGACCACCACATTCAGCTCGAAGACTACGGCGATCTTGATTACGTCGATGAAAAATCGGCGGCCGCTGCTCAGACCGCAGTCGATATTCTTAAAAAGCATGGCGAAACGCTGACGCCTAAGGCTGCCCAGCATTTCATGGAAGCTCTGATGTCCGATACCCAGCGCTTTACGTTGCCCAACGTCAGTCCGGCGACGTTTGAAGCCGCAGCGTGGCTGGTCGGCCAGGGCGCAAGCGTGCAGAAAGCGGCGCTGAATCTCTATTCCAAAACCGTTTCGCGCAGCGTCTATGAAGGCAAGGTGCTTTCGAAACTTTGCGTACTCGATCGTCTGGCGATTGCGGTGATGAGCCGGGAAGACTACCTGTCCATCGGACTGCCTTTTGAAGACGCCAAATCGGTGGTCAACATCATGGGCAATCTGGATGGCGTGGAAATCTGGGCGCTCTTTACTGAGGAATCTGACGGCGTGCATTATCGCGGTTCGCTGCGTTCGCGCTCGATCGCGGTCGACGCGCTGGCCAACGAATGGCATGGCGGCGGTCATAAAAACGCCTGCGGCGTTAAGAATCTTACCGCTGCCGACGTGGAAACGATCACGCAGCAGCTGCGCAGACTTTCGCTTTCCAAAGACTAGATGCAATATGGGAATCGAACGATTCCAGAAACGGGATCAGGAGATTTCAAATACAAAATTCAAGCGATAAATTCGGCTGTCCGACCTGGGAAAACTCAGAGCGGACAGCCTTTTTTCACGCCGTTGTGTCGGCTTTCGACAGGCTTTTGCCAAGCACTCTGTCCGGCGTCCGTTCTGGCCAGCATATCCGTTCGGCAGGCGGGAATAGCCGCCTTTTTGTGGAGTTCTTGAGAAATGGTAAACTAGGTCTATGATTCATCTTCATACGCGATCACGCTATTCGCTGCTCGAGGCGGTTCTCGATATTGACGACATCATTCGCCTCGCCAAGGAAAATCATCAGACGGCTGTGGCCCTGACCGATCATCGTTCGATGTTTGCGACGATGTCTTTTGTGCATGCCGCAAAAGAAGCCGGACTCAAGCCGATCATTGGACTGGAAGTCGAGACAAACTGGAAAAATCAGCCGATTTCCTTTTTGCTGCTGGCCAAAAACGGACAGGGTCTGCATTCGCTTTATCTGCTTTCTACCCGACTGATGTCTGACTCGACGCCGCTTGAACTCGACGATATGAAGGCGTATGTCGACGGCTGTATTCTCATGAACGCAGGCGGCGACGACGTGTTCGAAACGCTCGCTCATGAGCCAAATGAAGACCTTCTGGATGAACTGCTCGATACGCTCAAATCCTTTGTCCTGGATCCGGACGATCTCTATATCGCAATGTCGATTCACGATTCACCGTATTTCCGTCAGAAAGATGAACAGCTCAAAAAGCGTGCCCAATTCAAAGAGATCCCGACCGTTGCGCTCAGCCGGATTGAATACGAAAAACCGGAAGATGAGCGCACCCTGCGCCTTCTGCAGGCGATCAATCAGCAGAAAGTGATCGACCATCCCGACATTCGGGTACGAAGCGGCCGCTACTGGCGAACAGAAGACGAAATGGAATCGCTCTACGACGCGGACGATCTCAAAGCCACGGAAACGATTGCCGCCCGAATTGAAGACTACCGTCTGCCCAAAGCAAGTCTGCCGCAGTTTGTCAACAAGGTAAATCTGAGCAGTGAAGACTACTTGCGCGAGCTGTGTCTGGCCGGTCTGAAAAAGCGGCTGCAGGGAAAAACGGTCAACGCGCAAGTGTATCGCGAGCGGCTTGATCATGAGCTGAATGTCATTTTGTCCATGGGGTTTGCGGACTATTTTTTAATCGTATGGGACTTCATTCGCGAAGCGCGTTCCCGCAAAATTCTCGTCGGTCCCGGACGAGGCAGCGCGGCCGGATCGCTCGTTTCGTGGGTGCTGGGCATTTCGCACGTTGACCCGATTCAGTCCGGATTGCTCTTTGAACGTTTTCTCAATCCGGAGCGTATTTCCATGCCGGATATCGATACCGACTTTCCGGATAACCGCCGCGATGAAGTGATCGAATACGTACAGTCCGTCTATGGAAAAGGCCATGTCGCCCATATCGTGACTTTCTCCCGATTAAAAGCGCGTGCCGCTTTGCGCGACTGCGCGAAGGCATTAGGTCTTGGCGTACGGGAAGCGGACAAGCTGACGGCGATTGCGGCGACGATGCCAAACGAAACGCTGCCGTCGGTCTATGCACAAAGCCGCGCGTTTTCTTCGCTGGTAGAGAATTCGCCCTCGCTCAAAAAGCTGTATCACGCCGCCTGCGCCATTGAAGGCTTTCCAAGACATACGTCCATTCATGCCGGCGGTATTGTGCTGGCGCGGGATGTGATTACCGAACAGGCACCGATGATGGACGACGGCAGCAGCGTCCCTGCCGTTCAGTTTTCGATGGAACATCTCGAAGAAATTGGTCTGATCAAATTCGACTTTCTGGCGCTGCGCAACTTAAGCATGATCGAAGAAATCCTGCAGGAAATTCAGCGCCAGAACGGTCCGGTGATCGAACCGCTCCATCTGCCTTTAAACGATCCGCAAGTGTATGCGCTGCTGCGCACCGGCGATACGCTGGGCGTCTTTCAGCTGGAAAGTTCTGGCATTCGTCAGCTCATTTTGCGCTTCAAGCCGGAACGCTTTGAAGATATTGCCGCCATTCTGGCGCTGTATCGACCGGGCCCGATGAAAAGCATCGATACGTATCTGAACGCCCGTTTCAACCCGCGGGCCAGACAGTCGATCCATCCGCTGATCGATCCGATTCTGGCCGAAACCGGCGGCATTTTCCTGTATCAGGAGCAGATTATGGAAGCCGCAAGAATTCTGGGCGGATTTACTCTGGCTCAGGCGGACATTTTGCGAAAGGCGATGTCCAAGAAAAAACGCGAAACGATGGAAGCCTGGAAAAGCCGCTTTGTAGAAGGGGCGCAGAAGCAGGGAATTGAAGCCGAACAGGCTGACAAAATATTTGAAATCATGGAACAGTTTGCGGACTACGGCTTCAACAAGTCGCATTCGTACGCGTACGGTCTGATCGTTTACCAGATGGCGTGGCTGAAAACCCATTACCCGCTGTCGTTTTATCAGGTCCTGCTCGATTACACGGGCAAGTCCGGTGCCAAACTCGCCAGCATTTTGGGCGAAGCCGCCCATCGGCACATTCGCGTTTTGCCAGTATCGCTCAACCGCTCCGGTACCCGTTATCAGATCGAAGGCAACGCGCTTCGGATTCCGCTTACCCAGGTCCGTACGTTTTCGAGACAGCAGGCTGAAAAGATTGAACAGGAGCGCCAGGAACATGGCCCCTTTACGGATCCGGTCATGTCGGTGCTGCGTCTTTCCGCACTGAAAATCAAGGACGAGCAGATCGTCAGCCTCGTTCGGACCGGTGCCTTTGATGAAATGGGCATCAACCGCGAGAGTCTGGAAGCCGCGCTGGAAGAAATTCTTCGTCTGGGCGATCTGGCCATGCTGGATCCCGAAGGCGGCGGGTGGCGTCTGGCCGGCGTTTCCGCGCCGATCGTCGCCAGACTTCCCGTCGATCCAGCCAGACGAATCGTTCACGAAAAGGACGTGCTCGGCTTTCTGAGCGGCCCGCATCCGGCGGAAGGCGTTCGCGCATCGGATCGATCCCTCGTATCGATTGCGGCTGCAGGCCGTCTCAAAGGTGGTACGAGCCTACGCATCTGCGCCATGATTTCCCGCATCCACCTGCATAAGACGAAGAAAGGCGATACAATGGCTTACGTTACGCTCGATGACGATACCGGACAGATGGAAGGCGCTGTCATGCCCACGACGTATGCCAGAGCGCAGGACGATTTGAAAGACGGTGCGTTTGTGGTCGCCCAGGGCAGGATGGATCAGCGAAGGGAAGGGTCCATGGCGATTTTTGAACTCCACTTTCTGCCGCTCAGTTCTGGTCCAGTCCGACGGCGCTGAGCCAATGAGTCGTACCGGTCTGAAACGATTCGAGCCGGTACAAACAGATAACGAAAGGCAGAACTAAGAAGAATCAAGCAGAAAAAAACTCAAAAATCAGGATGCTGAATCCAAAAAAGAAACGAAAACCCTTTCGGCGGCTGGCTTCGCGGCCAATGCCAAAAAAGCAATTCGCCTTTGCCTAAAGGCTCAATTTACCTACTTGACGCGGACATAAGGAATCATTAATATATGTCTGTTGCAGTCTTCACGACTTGCAACCGCACAGAAGAGGCTTTAAAGCGGCGACAAGCCCGCCTTCATGGCGAGTATCAAGAATCGGAAAGGAGACCATCTATGTACGCAATTATCGAAACCGGCGGAAAACAGATCAAGGTTGAAGACGGATCCGTAATCTGGGTAGAAAAACTGAACGCTCAGGAAGGTGAAACCGTAACATTCGACAAAGTTCTGTACGCAGACGGAAAAATCGGCAAACCCTTCGTGGAGGGCGCCGTTGTAACCGGCGTGGTTGAAAAACAGGGCAAAGGCAAGAAAATCACGATCGTGAAATACCGCCCGAAAAAATCTTCCACACGCAGAAAACAGGGTCACAGACAGCCCTATACGCGCGTTAAAATCGAATCCATTCAGGCTTAATGATTCGGATCCGTATTGCTCGGCGCGGCACGGATATTCAGGAAATTAAGATTACCGGACACGCTCTGTCGGCTCCATACGGAGAAGACCTGGTGTGCTGCGGCGTATCAGCCATTTCCATATCCGCATTAAACGCGATCGACGAAATGTTCCCAGAAGCCTGCCGGCTTGTCTGCGAAGACAACCGCATTCTCATCGATGTTCAGACGAGCAGTGAGAAACTGCAGACGGCTCTGGACATGGTTGCGCTTCAGCTTCAGTGCATGGCGCAGACGTATCCAAAGCACATCCAGCTGGGAACGGATTAACGTGCAGCTTTATATTTCAATCATCCGAAGAGAAAGAGGTAAAATCATGCGTTTTAATATGGACCTTCAGTTCTTCGCTTCCAAAAAAGGTGTAGGTTCGACAAAGAACGGCCGTGATTCGCACTCCAAACGCCTTGGTGCGAAACTCGCAGACGGACAGAAATGTCTGGCCGGTGCTGTCATCTACCGTCAGCGCGGAACTAAAATTCATCCCGGAACAAATGTAGGCAGAGGCGGCGACGATACGCTCTTCGCTACAGTTGACGGCGTTGTTAAATACGAAAGACTCGGCAAAACAAGAAAGAAAGTTTCTGTTTACCCAGTTGACTAAGCAAACATTAAATTGAGCCTGTCCAAGGCTCTTTTTTCATGTATGAAATATGATGATCAGGAGAGTGAGGTACCAGCATGTTTGTAGATCAGGTCAAAGTTCACGTCAAAGCCGGTAAGGGCGGCGATGGACTCGTGTCGTTCAAACACGAAAAATATATTGCCAATGGAGGTCCTTTCGGAGGAGACGGAGGAAATGGCGGCAGCGTCATCTTTGAAGCCGATCCCGGTATGGTCACCCTTCTGGATCTGCGTTTCAACCGGATTATCCGTGCCCAGGAAGGGGAGAAGGGAAAGAACAAGCGGATGCACGGCGCCAACGCCTGCGATCGTATTGTTAAAGTGCCGCTCGGCACAATCGTCAAGCGTGCCGATACCGGCCAGATTCTGGCCGATCTGACGGAAGCCCATCAGCAGCAGGTTGTCGCGAAAGGCGGCCAGGGCGGACGCGGAAACTCGCGATTTAAATCGTCCCGCAACGTCGCGCCGCGCTATGCGGAGCCGGGCAAGGAAGGTGAAGAATTCGATGTCATCGTCGAACTGCGCACCCTTGCGGATGTCGGCCTCGTCGGCTATCCGTCGGTCGGCAAATCTACATTCCTGGACGCTGTATCGCGTGCCCGCCCGGAAATCGGCGATTATCCGTTTACGACCATTACGCCAAACGTCGGCGTAGTCCAGACCAAGGACGGCCGCAGCTTTGTCATGGCGGACCTGCCAGGGCTGATTGACGGCGCCAGCGAAGGAAAGGGCCTTGGCCATCAGTTCCTTCGTCATATCGAACGCTGCCGCGTTATCATTCATGTCATCGACATGGGCGGCGAAGAAGGCCGTGATCCGGTACAGGATTACGCCAATATCAACAAGGAACTCGAAAACTACCATCTGCGTCTGCTTGAACGCCCGCAGATTGTGGTCGCCAATAAAATGGACGAAGAACATGCACAGGAAAATCTGCGCCGCTTCAAGGAAGCCTATCCGGATCTCGAAGTCTTTGAGACGATGACCCTCATTCACGAAGGCCTGGATCCGGTACTGCGCAAAGCGGCCGATCTGCTCGAGACGACGCCGGTTTTCCCGGTCCTTGACGAAAACGAGCAGGATCAGGGCGTTACGTATACGTTCGCCGAAAAAGAGAAGCCCTTTACGATCGAGCAGGCGGCTCCTGGACGCTACAAAGTCTATGGACCGCTCATCAAGAAAAACTTCAATCTCGACAAGCTCAATACAGATGAGGACTTCTACAACTTCGCCAATCAGATGCGCTTCCTTGGCATCGATAAGCATTTGCGCGAAGCCGGCGCGGAAGACGGCGACGTGGTGGAACTCGAAGGCTACGAGTTCGAATTCCTGGAAAACTAGTTTTCCCCATACTTTTAAATGTTTAATAACAGGTCGTCTGTCCCAGAACGGAAAAACAGTTTCTGGTAAAAATGGATGATGTCCGTGCAGATTCAAGCCGAAAGGAATATTGTTTTCCTCTCGGCTTTTTTTGCGTTCATCGCCTTTTACCTATTGAAAAGGCGAGCTTTTCTAAAATCTGCAAGGCATTTCACTAAAGGGATCTGTTTTCTGCTATTTTTTAAAGTTAAAATGTAAAGGATATCATTCCACTTTCCCTAAGATGTAAATCAAGAATGAACAAAGTCCAGCGTTTTTGGCAGATATGTCTATTCATATTGAAAAAGTATTCGGGCTGTTTTTTTCTTTTTCAGGCAGTCTCTGTTCGGGCAAAATACAGAGAAAACCGCAAAAGAATATGGATTTGAATGTCGAAAACCGGAGAAAAAAGAAGGAGTAAAAATGAAAAAAGCTGCTAAGCTGACCAGCGCGTTTCTTTCGCTGCTGCTCGGCGCCAGTCCGCTGTTAACGACGACCATCCCGGCCGTAGCCAACGAAGCCAGAGCCGGGCAGGATGACGCACTGACCGGCGAAGTTATTGACGTCACGGAATACGGTGCGGATCCGTCCGGATACAAGGACAGTTCCCCTGCCATCATCGAGGCCATTGCTGCGGCCAAGGAAAAGACGGATGCAGGCGAGTCTGTCACGCTTTCTTTTCCAAAGGGCGAATACAATTTCTACCCGGACAAGGCCACGAAAAAACTGCTCTACCTGTCCAACACAACCGGTGCGAATACCAGCGCATCGCAGCGCACCATCGGAATCTGTATTGAAGACATGCAGAACGTTACCATCGACGGCAACGGTTCCCGTTTTGTTTACCACGGCAAGATGACGCCGTATGCGTCGATTTCTTCGGAAAATGTCGTATTCAAAAACTTCAGTATCGATTACGCGGCACCAACCTGTCTGGAAATGACTGCGGTTGTGGTGGACCAGGCTGCAAAAACGATCACGTACCACATTCCGGAAAGTCTGACCTACACTCTGGATGGAACGAACATCAACTGGAGTTCAGACAAATCGCCCTATACCGGTCAGCCGTACTGGACTCAGGCGAACTCATACAGCTATACCCAGAGCTTTGACGCGGTAAGCGGCGATGCGTGGCGCGGAAGTTCGGATCCTCGTTCCGGTGCTTCAAGCATTGAAGATCTTGGAAACCACATGCTTAAGATCCACTATTCTTCCATGCCGGACATTCCGGCTGGCCGCGTTTATCAAACCCGCAACACGCTGCGCGATCAGACCGCAGGAACGCTGGCGTATTCCAAAAACGTCACCCTGCAGAACATCGAAGAAAACTACGTTCACGGTTTTGGCATCATCGTGCAGATGTGCGAAGACATTACGCTGGACGGCGTTATCTTCGATACGCCGGACAACTCCGGACGCGCAACGTCCTCAAGTGCCGATGACATCAACATTTCCGGTGTCAAAGGAAAAATCACGATCAAGAACTCCCGGTTCCACAATCCGCACGATGACCCGATCAACGTGCATGGAACATTTCTGAAAGTCACAAACGTAGATGGAAACAAAGTCACCGTGGAATACCAGCATAACGAGACATCCGGTTTTCCGAACTACTTTGTCGGCGACAAGATTGAGTTCTCCGAAAAGGGAAGCATGGCGCCAGTAGCCAATTCTACCCGTACAGTTACGGCAGTCAGCTCTCCGGATGGCAAAGGCGGCTGGATCGGAGAAAATACCGGTTCTCTGGGCCGCATCGTCCTGACGCTCGATGAGGCGGTGCCCGCTGGCATTACCGCCAACAACTACCTGACCGAAAACATTTCCTATACGCCGGATGTCGACATTCATGACAACGTCTTTGACGCCTCGCCGACGCGCGGAATTCTCTGTACGACCCGCGGCAATGTCCAGATTCATGACAACATGTTCAACCGCATGAACATGGCGGGCATTTACATTTCCTGTGACGGTCAGTCCTGGTATGAATCTGGCCGTTCGACCAATGTGAACATCTATAACAACACATTTATCAACGGCAACTCACAGGACATTTTCATTGATCCGACTAACCCGAACGTTTCCAAGGACAAGCCGGTTCATCACAACATCAACATTGAAAACAATACGTTCTATACCGAAGGCCATAAAGTACTGGACGCTAAGAGTACCGAAGGCATCACGTTCAAGAACAATACCGTTCTTCGCTCGCAGCCGTTCTCTTCGCTCAGTTTCACAACCACAAGCGATGAGATGACAGTGGGCGATACGATGGTTCCGACAGCCACAATGGAAATGAACAAGTATACTTCCAACCTGTTCTCCTTTAACGGCTGCTCGAATATTAAATTTGAAGGCAACACCTATGATCCGCAGCTGCGCCCGGGCATTGACTTTGGCGGAGGAACAAATGCGGCTGACGTCACATCCACCGACCAGACCAGCGCGTCTCTGAACCAGAACCTGCCGGAAGATGCCAAAGCCTACTATCTTTCCAGCGATCCATCCGTGATTTCCACCGATGCCGCCGGCAACCTGATTGCGGAAGGCCCAGGTGAAGCCACCATTACCGGCTATGTCATCAGCGGAACCCGTAAATTCGAGATGGGAAGCAAAACCATCACCGTTACCGGCGATGCGTCCACATCGGATGCGACGATCGCCGTATCCAGCAATAAAACGGTCCTCAACGGCGGAGACACCGCCAAACTGAGCGCCACAGTAACCGGTGCTGAAGAAGGAACGAAAGTTTCCTGGATCGTTCGCGACGCCTTTACCGGACAGGAAACCGATGGGGCAACCATTACCGAAGACGGCACCCTTACCGCCGGCAATGCAACATTCATCGTCCGCGTAACGGCAAAAGCTGCAGGCACTTCCGCAAGTACCTTGATCCAGATCAATGGTGCGCGTGAATACAAACTGAGCGATGCGCTGAGCGTTCTGCACGCAGCCGAAAGTGATTCGGACCTGTCGCGTGTCGTTTATGGCGACGGCACGATCAAAATGCCTCTGCTTCCTGTTGGTCTGTATCAGCAGCAGGCCGCTGCACATACGCTGGGAACGGCAGTACCAGAAGGTATCGATAAAACAGACTTTACTGTAACAGTAAAAGCCAGCACGCCAGACGGCAACGGAAACTGGGGCTACAGCGGCCTGTATCTCTTTAAGGATCAGGACAATTACGTCTCAGTAGAAAAGAAGAGCCGCGACGGCTCGAGCAATGTCTCCGAGCGCATGGCCATGGTCCGCGAAGTCAGTCAACATGCAGCGGAAACGTGGAATGGCGGCACGGAAGGCGACGGTGAAAACCTGAACACCGCTGCGGATGTATGGTATCGAATCGTTAAGAAAGACACTACGATCGAAGGCTACTACAGCAAGGACGGCGAAACCTTTAACAAGATCGGTCAGGTAGACGGCGCATTCCTTGGAGATGACTTCAAGATTGCACTGGCGGCTGGATCGAACGCTGTCTCGCCTGTACCGTTTGTTACCTATTCCGGACTCACCGTAACGAGCGGCGAGACGGTGAAGAATATTGCGCTTACACAGGAAAATACGCTTCCTGCTCTGACTTCCGCTTCGTGCGCACTGAACGGCAAGACGCTTTCCGTCAGCGCCGAAGGCCAGAGTGCAGGTACCGAACTTGCTGTTCTCTGGGAAAAGGCAGACAGCAAAGACGGTCCATGGACACCGGCCGATTCGCTGACCGGAACTACGCCGGCGGTCGGCAACAGCCTGGCGGGCAAATTTATTCGCGCCAAAGTCTATCAGAAAAAAGGTTCGGCTCTGTCTGCGCCAGTAACAACCGCAGCGGTACAGACAGAAGCGAAACATACCGTAACGATTAATACGCCTGCAGAATCTGTCAAAGCAGGAGAAAACGCGACCTTTACCGCTACGGCTTCGGATGAAAATGCAAGCATCGCCTGGAGTGTCTGTGACGCCTTTACGGGTCAGGCCACAACGGCAGCCACGATCAATGAAAGCACCGGTGTGCTGAGCGGCGTTTCCAGCGGTCTGGTTCTTGTTACTGCGACGACGGGCAGTGCGAGTGCAAGCACGCTGGTAAAAATCGAAAAAGAAGCCTATGGACTGGCCGATGGCGTAACGATCGCACATCGAGCAAGCGCAGACTCCTCCGCTTCGGGTATTGTTCCAGGTGAATCCGGACTGAGCATGGCTCACTGGCACTTTGGTCTGTATCAGCAGCAGACTCCGGGTCATGTAGTAACGTTTGAACTCCCAGATGGCGTTGATGCTGAGCACTTCTCCATTGATGTCAAAGCAAATGCGCCGCAGGGCTCCGGCTACTGGGGTGCGAGCGGTCTCTACCTTTTCAAAGATGCGGACAACTATATTTCCGTGGAACGAAAGAGCCGTTCAAATACAAGTAATGAACGAGAAGTCATGGCGCTTGTACGCGAAGTAAATCAGAGTGCAGCTGAATACTGGGATGACGGCAATGTAGATACCGCTCCAAGCATGGCCCACATAGATAATGTCTGGTATCGCCTCAGTCGAGACGGCAGTACGATCACAGCCGCCTACAGTACGGACGGAACTACCTTCAAGACGATTTCTTCCAATACAGACACAAGTTTCCTCGACGGTGAGAGAACCATCGCTCTGGCCACAGCGACTGGAAACAACGACAGTCATCCGGTAACGACGTTCAGCGATCTTTCCATTACCAGCAATGGCGAGACCAAAGCCTTTGCCCTGACAAGGAAAGTTGAACTTGCCGCACCGACTTCAGTTTCGGTTACGGACGATGAAGAATCGCAGACTCTCCATGCATCGGCAAATACAGACAGTGCCAATGGTTCGATTTCCTACGTATGGCAGAGCGCCGGCAGCTTAGACGGTCCGTGGACGGTTGAGACCGGCCTGCATGGCGACAATGCGCAGTACGATGACAAACTGAATGGAAAGTATCTGCGTGTTCTCGCCTATACCGTTGAAAACGGCATCGTAGGTCCAGCAGCAGAATCGGCTGCGGTACTCATTAAGAACGCTCAGGAAGTGGAAAATCCTGCAGCAACCAAGGAAAGCAGTGAAACACGTCTTGGCAAAGCCCAGGTCAAAGTCGCTGACGCAAAAGACTTCAGCAGTCTCGAGCTTTCCCGTCAGTACTGGTATCTGTTCGCGGATGAAGATCAGGAGACGATCTCCTATGACTTCGCAGCCCTTGCACCGGATGCCAAAGTCACAGTCAGCTTCAACAACAAGCCGGTCGATGCCAAGGCGGATGATGTAAAACTGTACGCCGGCTTCAACCTGTTCGAAATTTTCGTTACCGCTAAAGACGGAACGATTAAGGATTACCGTCTGCAGGTATTCCGCTCCGGCGATGGCGACCAGTCGGTCAAGACCCTTATAGTCAACGGTGCAGAAGTCGCAATTCCAGAAGACGGAAAGGTTCGCGTCGATGTCGATTCCACGGCCACAAGCGCGGCTATCGAAGCCGAAGCGAATTCGAAGCGCAGCACGATCGAATACTTCCTCGATGGCAAGAAGCTCGACAACCCGATGATTGATCTTAAGGACGGCCCGAATAAAGTGATTGTCGTCTGCCACAGCGAGGCACTCCAGATGCCGAACTATGTCGAAGTCAACGTCTACAAAGCGACAAACGCAGACTGCAGCCTGAGCGGCGTGGATTTCGGAGCGAATGCGTCCCTTACCGAAACCTTTGATCAAGCCGTTGACACGTATACGGGTTCGCATTTCGGTCTGCTCATTCCGTTCACTTTCACCGCGACCAACGCCAATGCGAAAGTTGAAGTCTTCAAGGGCGACACGCTGATTAAGAGCGGAACCGGCAGCGTAACCTGGAATACAAACGGCTCGGCTGAAGATCCAACCGAGATCAAAGTCAAAGTCACCAGCCCCGATGCGTCGGCGACCAAGACGTACAGCTTCACCCTCACGCCAGCCGACGGCTATTACGCATCGGAACTGCCCTGGACGAAAGCCGAAACCGGCTGGTCCGGTCACAACCCGCAGCGTGATCTCAGTGTGGAAGGCAATGTGCTGACCCTCTTTGACGGAACGAAAGATGTTACATTCGCCAAAGGGATCGGTACGCATTCTGCCGCGAGCGGAGATGTAGATATCGATATCGATCTGAGCGGCAAGCAGGGACTCGATCACTTCTATTCCAAAGTCGGACTGGACAAGGAAGCCGCTTCGGCCAGCCCGAAAGTCAAGTTTACGGTTCTGGCCGACGGTGTAGAACTTGGCTCGGTCGACAACCAGACGCGTGAAATGAAGTACGGCGAAATCGACGTGGATATTCCAGCCGGAACGAAGACGCTGACGCTGCGCGTTACCAACCGCGCGGACGGAAACTCCAACTCGCATGCCGACTGGGCTGAAGCCAAACTGACGAAGAAAGCGGAAACCCCGCTCCATCTGAGCGCTCAAATTGATCCATCCTGCAGCGGAACCGGAACGGTGACTGCATCGGAAGGCGATCTGGCCGCCGGTCAGTGGGTAACCGTCAAAGCGGAAGCAGCCGAAGGATCCCGTTTCGTTCGCTGGACCAAAGCCGATGGAACGGAACTGAGTACGGATGCGGAATACACGTACCAGATCGCAGCCGACACCGCTTCGATCCTGGCCGTATTCGAAAGCACAGACGGCAAGCTCCCGGCTCCAACAGGACTGACGGCGACGCCGTCCCGTGAAAACGGTGTACTGGGCGCTACCCTCAGCTGGAATGCGGTAGAAAACGCAAATGGCTACACCGTAGGCATCACCATGCCAAACGGCATGCATTTCGAAATGCCGGGAAGCGAAACGTCCATGCCGACCGGTCTGACCCGCAAAGGTACCTGGACCTGGACCGTTACTGCCAACGGCAGCGAAGAATCCGGAACGCTTGACAGTAAACCTGCCGAAAGCAAGATTCAGGTTATCGGTGTAACCTTCGATACGCAGATTGAGGGCGAACAGAGCAGTGAAGCGCTCTACGTTGCCGGATCCCCTGTTGAAAAACCGGCTGATCCAGAACGCGAAGGCTATACGTTCAGCGGCTGGTATACCGATGCGGATTGCCAGAATGCGTTCAGCTTCGAAACCGAGAAGCCGGCAGCCGAAACCACGCTTTACGCGAAGTGGACCAAAGACGAAGAGCCGACACCGGAACTTGACTGGACGCTTCTGAATGCGGCGATTGATAAGGGCAATGCGATCAACGCAAAACTGGCATCCTACTCCGATACCGGCAAGAAAGCCTTCACCGATACGCTGGCCTTGGCAAAACTGCTCAAAACCAGTAAGAACACAACGCAGCAGGAGATTGACGCAATGGCTAAAGATCTGGCTTCCAAAGAGCTGGCTCTGCGCCTGACGCCCGACAAGAGTCTGCTGACGAAGTAATTCATTCGTGCTTACCAGACGTTCTGGAGGATTTAGACTTTTTCCACCACTTTTGACGAACCAGAATGTCTGAAGCAAATTGCGGCGGTTCACGCCTGCAGAGAAAACTGCAGGACGAACCGCCGCTTTTCTGTATCCAAAAAGAGAAAGGAAATTGACGGCGTCTTTCTTACGATTGCCGGGAAATCTGCCTTAGAAAAAGCGGATATTGTAAAATGAGACAGAGAATCGCAAAGCCGGTTCAAAATGCGACAAGACAGAGCCCTCCTGCTGCAGCTGCTTCTTCGGATACCGAAAGAGCATAAGAATATCCGGTATCCGGGGAAGATTTGGGAACGATAGGATCTGTGTTAAAATTTTCAGGTATAGGTGAAATATGTCTAAAATTTCTATTATCGTGCCCTGCTACAATGAGCAGGCCATGATCCCATTGCTGTATGAAACGCTGGTGAAGACGACCGACGCCATTGAAGGTCATACTTTTGAGTTTCTGCTGGTAGATGACGGATCCAAAGACAATACGATGAAGGAAATTCTGGAGATCGCCAAAATCGATCCGCGCGTTCGCTACATTTCCTTTTCCCGCAACTTTGGCAAGGAAAGCGCCATTTACGCCGGTCTGGAAAACTCAGACGGCGATCTGACGGTCATCATGGACGCTGACCTGCAGGATCCGCCCGCACTGCTTCCTGAAATGATTGATGCGATCGAAAAGGAAGGCTATGACTCTGTCGCTACCCGGCGCGTGACCCGAAAAGGCGAGCCGAAAATCGTTTCCTTTTTTGCGCGCCGTTTTTATCAGCTGATGAATCGAATGAGCGATGTGGACATGGTCGACGGCGCCCGGGACTACCGTATGATGAACCGCGAATTTGTGAACGCCATTCTGGAACTTGAAGAATACAACCGCTTTTCCAAAGGCATCTTTGGCTGGGTTGGATTCAAAACCAAATGGCTCGAATACGAAAACATCAAGCGGGCAGCCGGCGAGACCAAGTGGTCGTTCTGGAAGCTGTTTAAATACGCCATTACCGGCATCGTTTCTTTTTCGACCGTTCCGCTTCAGTTTGCGGCAGCTTTAGGCGTACTCTTTTCCTTAGTAGCGTTTGTGATGATCATCGTGATTGTCGTGCGCAAAATCTGCTTTGGCGATCCGGTGCAGGGCTGGGCGTCTACGGTATGCATAATTATGCTGATTGGGGGGATTCAGCTGCTTTCGATCGGGGTGCTCAGTCAGTACATTTCCCGCATGTATCTCGAAATCAAGGATCGTCCGATCTATTTGTGCGCCAGAACGAACCTCGATGACGATGCGCCCGCGTCGGCTTTGCATCATGGCCGCCGCCGTTCTGTCCGCCTGTATGCGGATCGAGAGGATTACGGATCCGCGCCGCAGCGTGCAGATCAAAAAAGGATACAGGCAGGAGAAGCGGATGCAGACGATACGGTTAGACCCGCTGATCCAGCGAACGAATAAGAATCCTGAGCTTTCCCTAATAACGGAAAGCTTATAGAAAGAAGGGTAAAGTGATGGAACTTCTTACCTGGAATGTGAATGGAATCCGGGCTCTGGCTCGAAAGGGCCTGGAGCAGATGCTGGATTATCTGAATGCGGACATTGTCTGCTTTCAGGAAATTAAGGCGACGGAAGATCAGATTGAACTGAATCCTGATCTTTATCCGTATCAGTACGTGAATTCAGCCGTAAAGAAAGGCTATTCCGGAACGATGATTGCCTCCCGCATGGAAGCAAAAAAAGTCGTCCGGGGAATCGGGATCGAAGAATTCGATCAGGAAGGCCGCGTGATTACCGCATATTTTGAACACTTTGCGGTCGTCTGCGTTTACGTGCCCAACTCGCAGGAAAATCTGAAACGAATCGACTACCGTCTTCGCTTTGACAAGGCGTTTACCGACTATCTTCGCTCCATCGATCTTCCTCTGTTGGTGTGCGGGGATTTCAACGTTGCGCGCACTGCGCAGGATATCTGGGATGAGGCCGATGGAGAAGGAAGCGCCGGCTATTCTGAACAGGAAAGAAACAGTTTTGAAACGAACTACCTGTCCGATCTGGCTGACGTGTACCGCGTTCTGAAGCCAGAGGGCCGCGATTATTCCTGGTGGTCCTACCAGAAACGCAGCCGCGATCGCAATGCCGGCTGGCGAATCGATTACTGGCTGGCTTCCAGGGACCTCATGGACAAGGTGGAGGACATCGAAATTCTTGGTGATCTGTACGGCAGCGATCACTGTCCGGTTCTGCTTACGATCGATCTTCCAGAAGAATAAAGGCTTTTTCTCAGCTGAGATTTCTTCTGTTCGCCTGCCGCGAGCGGATTTGCCAAATCAAAAACAGACGGCCCGGTCTGACAGGACAGTCAGCCGGGCCGCTTTTTGATGGCGTTATGAAATACAGGGCGAATGGAAAGCGTCGGAAAAGCCAAAATCATGGCATCCGTTCTGGTGTATTGAAAACTGGTCCAGAATGTCGCTAATCGGAAATGAAAACTGATCCAGAGAGAGAACAAAGGAAAAAGCCTGAGAGGCTGCATGAGCAGTTTCTCAGGCTTGATTTTTAACAGATGAATTTCAGGAGGGACAAATTCAGGAATCGGATTCGTCTTTGAAACGGAGGCGCTTGCCTTCCAGGTAGTAGCGCTTTTCCTGAGCATGACCCATAGAGAACGTCTTACGCGGAAGCGAACCGTCGGCTTCGATGGTTTCAAACAGGGAATCCCGTTCGATTTTTGGAAGGAAGAATCCGATGGATCCATCCTGCGAGGCCAGATCTTCGAGATCTTTTTCGCCATGGATGTAATCGATCGTTCCTTCGTTTTCGGCCAGCCACTCGTCCAGCTGCTTCTGAAGCACAGCCAGAGGAAGCGGGGAAATCGCATCGTCGAGAACGATCGTACCGTTTTCGCCCCCGGCTGCCCATTCGATGGGGTAACCGCCCTGAGCGGGTGCTTTCTCGTTGAAATAAGCGATCAGCCCAGCCGGATCGGTATTTTTGATGATGCGGTGAATCGGTTCGAACTTCTGGGCTTCATCCTGCAGGTTTTCCAGTTCGGCTAAGGCGAAACGGGCCGGATGAACGCGCTTTTCTTCTTCTGTAAGTGTCGGCTTGATTTCTTCCCAGATCGTTTTGGCAGCGGCAAGAGAATGGTTTCCATCGCCGACCGCATAAACGAGCGGATTGGGCAGGGAAGAACGGGTTTCGTATTCGGAAATCCAGGCGCAGACGAGATCTTTTTCTTCGCCCTGAATGATGCGTCCAGTGATGTGGCCGCCGTCTTTCATGAGGTCAAAATCGTAAAGAACCGGCAGAGTTTCCCGAATGGCGTGAAGCTGCTTGAACAGCGCGTCTTCGGCATCGTTCTGAAGCAGAAGAATGTGCGGGAATTCAAGAATGGCATCGCGGCGAATCTGGGCACGCGGCGGAATGCGTTCCAGAATCGTGGCTTCCGTTGCACGGATCGGACGATCCGTCGGGCAATGGTAGTCGTATTCTTCGAGATCAAGCGCGCCGACCAGACCTTTACGGATCGAACCGTCGACGAGCGTACGTTCTACATAAATCAGGCAGTCCCTGAGTTCTTTGAGCACGCCGTCGTTTAAGTAGCTCGACATGTTCTGGGCAATTGTTGCCTGATGGGCTTCGCCCTGTTTCGTTTCCAGCCAGGCTTCCGGGAGGATCAGATTCAGCGTACTTGGGGAATCCTGGATTGATTTCGCCACCGAGTTCCAGTATTCGGGATTGCTGGAATACTGGTCGCAGGCGACAACCGCCCAGTCCCTGAAGTTGCCGTTGGCCGGAATGAGGATATCAGCAGAAGAGAAGATCATTACTTCGCATCCTTTTCAAAGAGGTTTACGCGGATGACTTCATCCAGGCTGCGGATGGCTTCCAGGGATTCTTCGGTCGGTTTTTCTTCGAGATCGAGAATGGTGTAGGAAATGTTGCCGCGGGATTTGTTCAGGAGGTTTTCGATGTTGGATCCGTTTGCGGACAGGATGTCAGTCATTCTGGAGAGCACTTTCGGCTTGTTGGAATGGATGACGCCGACACGGTACGGCATTCTCAGTTCGAGAGATACGTTTGGCAGGTTGACGGAGTTGATGATGCTGCCTTCTTCGAGGTAGGCACGCAGTTCCTTTGCAGCCGCAACGGCGCAGTTTTCTTCGGATTCAGCCGTGCTTGCACCGAGGTGCGGCAGAGCAATGACACCAGGATGTCCGGCGAGCTTGGCGTCTGGGAAGTCAGTTACGTACAGAGCGACTTTTCCGGAATCGAGCGCTTCGAGGATATCGTCATCGTTAACGAGTCCGCCGCGCGCGAAGTTCATGATTTTCACGCCGTCTTTCATCTGGGCGATGGTTTCCTTGTTGATCAGGCCGCGTGTGGAATCGAGCAGCGGCAGATGGAGGGAGACGAAGTCGGCATCCGCAAGCAGATCTTTGAGATCTGTCTTGTGCTCTACCCAGCGGGAGAGTTTCAGAGCGGATTCAACGGAAAGGTAAGGGTCATAGCCCATAACGTTCATATCGAGATGGAGCGCGGTGTTGGCCAGCTTGCTTCCGATGGCGCCAAGACCGATGACACCGAGTTTCTTTCCGGCGATTTCGTTGCCGGCGTATTTCTTTTTCTGCTTTTCTACGTCTTTGGCAAGCGTTTCGCTGCCGGCCTGGGTGTTAACCCATTCCATACCGTGATACAGATCGCGGCTGGCGAGAAGCAGTCCGGCAATTACGAGTTCCTTAACGGCGTTGGCGTTGGCACCCGGCGTATTGAATACGGCGATGCCGCGTTTTGTGCATTCGTCAAGATCGATGTTGTTGACGCCGGCGCCGGCACGGGCGATGGCTTTCAGTGTTTCTGGATAATCCAGGTTATGCAGATCCGCACTGCGGACCATGATGGCGTCCGGGTTGGCGGCGTTGGCTTCATACGTGTAGGTTTCGTCAAATACTGCGGTTCCTTTGTCCGAAATCGCGTTCAGTAAAGAAATGGTTCTCATACGTGTTCCTCTTCAAATGCTTTCATAAAGTCGACAAGGGCTTTTACGCCTTCTACAGGCATGGCGTTGTAAATGGAAGCGCGCATGCCGCCGACGGTACGGTGACCTTTCAGGTTTTCAAAACCGGCTTCTTTGGCTTTGGCGATGAATTCTTTATCGAGTTCCGGATCGCCGGTTACGAACGGGATGTTGACCAGGGAACGGTCTTCTACCGCTACCGGGTTAGAGAACATCTTGGAGTTATCGAGGTAGTCATAGAGAAGGCCGGCTTTTTCCTGATTGATCTTTTCCATGTTTTCCAGACCGCCGATCTGTTCTTCGAGCCATTTGCAGACAAGGCCGACCATGTAAATGCCGTATGTAGGAGGCGTGTTGTACATGGAATCGTGGTCTACGTAAGTCTTGTAGTCGAGCATGGCCGAAGGAATATCGTCGCGCTGCTCATCGAGCAGGTCTTTCTTGATGATGACCAGAGTAACGCCGGCAGGACCGAGATTTTTCTGGGCGCCCGCAAAGATCATGTCATACTGGGTGACATCTAGCGGTTCAGTGAAAATGCAGCTCGAAAGGTCTGCAATCAGACGCTTGCCTTCATGAGGCGGCAGATTTTTGTACTTTGTTCCGTAGATGGTGTTGTTTTCGCAGATGTAGACGTAGTCTGTATCCGGATCCAGATCTTCCTGGGTAATTTTTGGAATATATGTGAACGTTTTGTCGCTGCTGTCTCCGGCAAGATGAACACGGCCAAGTTTTTTCGCTTCTGCGATGGCTTTCTTTGTCCACTGACCGGTGTTGATGATATCAGCTCCGTTTTTGTTGAAGTTCATTGGAACCATGGAGAACTGAAGGTTTCCGCCTCCCTGCAGGAAGAGGATTTCGTAGTCTTCCGGAATGCTGGCCAGACGACGAATGGTATCTTTGGTTTCCTGAAGAATGGATTCGAAGGCCTTGGAACGGTGAGACATTTCCATCACGCTCATTCCAGATCCTCTGGCATCCAGCATTTCATCGGCTGCTGTTTTCAGCACCCATTCAGGCATACAGGCCGGGCCTGCAGAAAAGTTATACACTTTACTCATTTTGATCTCCGTTTCTAAATTTCCAGATTCCTGTATCGATCAGAAATCGTGTACAGCGTTCACGATTCGTGATCTCAAGAGGAATATGTAAGTTATATCACTCGAAGGGAAAGTCAAAAAATCTGGATCGGCTTTTTACTAAAATTCGCCTGAGAGTGTACGCAAATGTGAAAATTTTCATTTTTCCGGACTTGCTTTCTGAAAGAAAAATTGGTTCAGAAAACAGAGATGGCTTTCAAAAGGGCGAATCCAATCCGAATTGGGCGATGCGTGCGGAAAATACGCCGCGTAACCGTCTTTTGCCTCGAATGAACGTCCATTCGCGTACAAAACAGAAAGAAAAACCGTGCTCTGTTCAGCCGGCGCATGCAGAAGCTGACAACCGCTCCATGCGCTCGTGTACGGCAAAAGGCTGCCGGAAAATGGGAAACGGCAGGCGGCAGTGGATTTGGTATAATGGGAAGGCTGGTCCGAGCGCGAAAATGCACAGGGAAATTCGGCGTATTGAGTCGAATGGAAAGCGACGGAAACAGCGAGAAAAACAGGGAGGAAGGCCTATGATTGGATATCTGGAAGGAACCGTTTTAAAAACGCGAAAAGACAGTCTGATTCTTCAGTGCGGACCGATCGGCTTCATCGTCTATGTGCCCGCGGCCAAAAGCTACGCGCCAGGCCAGGCTCTCTCTTTATATTGTTATCAGCAGTTCAAGGAAGACGATCAGTGCCTGTACGGCTTTGAAAGCGAAGCGCTTTACGATCTGTTCGTACTCCTGATTCAGGTCAAGGGCATTGGATGCAAAATGGCGCTCAACATGCTTGCCGCCTCGAATGAATCGTCCATTATCCGGGCGATTGAAAACGGCGATGCCGCAGCACTCAAAAAGCTGCCGGGCATCGGTGCCAAAACCGCTGGCCAGATTCTGCTCGATCTCAAGGGAAAAGTCGTTCTTCCCGAAGACAAGCCCAAATCCAAGGACAGTGCTGCTCCATCCGATCCCGTTGTCGCGGAAGTCAGCGATGCCCTGTTATCGCTGGGCTATCGTCAGCCGGAAATCGACAGTCTGAAGCTGAACGAACAGCTGGCGCAGTATCCGCAGACCGACGCGCTTTTACGCTTTGCGCTGCGTGAACTGGCGCGCAGAAAAAAAGGCGTCTGAGAGGCGCCCGGATCGTCAAGTCCAAACGCGTTTAACCTTACAACAATTTCGTTCTGTCTGAACAAATTTCTACCATATTTATTTATTTATTAGGGATCCGTTTGGGTCTCTCTTCATAGAAGGCCGAAAATGAAATCGGTAACATTTTCTGAATAAAAGAGCAGAGAGAAATCCAGAGGAACCAGATCCGAAACGAATCGGGTCCGAACGGAATCAAACGGTTCTGAAAAAAACGATCCGCAAAAGAATACGTACCCAAAAGAAAAACTGGAACGAATGGATTCCAGTACTCATAAAGTAAAGCCCCCGATCCGGCGCAGTTTCTGGCGTCTCGATCGGAAAGTGAAAGAAAGGAGGACCTATGGAAGAAGAACGTCTTGTAGATGCAGCCGAGCAGACCGAAGACAAAGATCAGGCGCTGCGTCCGGCAACGCTGGCGGAATACATTGGCCAGCAGGAACTGAAACAAAATCTTAACGTCTACATTCAGGCGGCCAGAAGCCGCAGCGAAGTTCTGGACCACGTCCTTTTATACGGACCTCCCGGACTGGGAAAGACGACCCTGGCGATGATCATCGCCCATGAAATGAACGGCAATCTCGTGACCGCTTCCGGTCCGGCGATTCAGAAATCCGGTGATCTGGCGGCGATTTTATCGACGCTGGAAGCCGGCGATGTGCTCTTTATTGATGAAATTCACCGCATTCCGCGCCAGATTGAAGAAATTCTCTATTCGGCGATGGAAGACTTTTATCTCGATATTGTGGTCGGAAAGGAAGGCGCTTCAGCCCATTCGATCCGTCTGGCTCTGCCGCCCTTTACGCTGGTCGGCGCAACAACCCGTGCCGGCGATCTTTCCGCGCCGCTGCGCGACCGCTTTGGCATCGTGCTGCCGCTCGAATATTACGCGCAGGCCGATCTCGAAAAGATCGTCAGCCGTACGTCGGGCATTCTCAACACATCGATTGAAGATGATGCGATTGGCGAAGTGGCCAGACGCTCGCGCGGTACGCCGCGTATCGCCAACCGCCTGCTCCGCCGCATCCGCGACTTTGCCCAGGTGTATAACGGCGGACACATTTCCCTTGATGTGGCCGGTGATGCGCTCGACCGCATGAAAGTCGACGATCTTGGTCTGGATCAGGTGGACCGCAAATATCTCGAAGGCATCATTTTCCGCTTTGGCGGCGGACCCGTCGGTGTAGAAGCCCTCGCCAGTTCCATTGGCGAAGACGCGGCGACACTCGAAGACATGTACGAGCCGTTTCTGCTGCAGACCGGTCTGATTAACCGGACCCCGCGCGGCCGTATTGCTACGCCGAAAGCGTACGCCCATCTGCACATTACCGAGTCGGCTTTGCACGACGAGGCAGAAGACGATTCGCAGGATTAAGGACAAATCCGGCGAATGGACAGACGCGGCAAATCTGTACTGGAAATCCGTACGGTCAATCCGTACGCTACCACCAGAACAGCCCATCTAACAAAGACAGAGTTTAAGAAGATCGCGCGGCTTTCCCTGCGCGTTTTCTTACGCTCTCTCACGAATTTTCCATACTGAAAAGGAGAACGAACTATGCGATCCGTTTCGCGGCTTTCCTCTACGCTTTCTGAAACCGCTCTGGCAGTTCTGCTCGTTTTGGGCGTGCCTTTGCTGAGCGCCTGCGGTTCGTCCAGACGGACCGTCAGCTGTACGCAGACCAACGAGAACGGAAGTCTTTCTCTTCGTATGAGCGCACCTTCCGAACAGAGCCAGGTCGAACTTCTGGAAATTACCATGAAGTATCCGCACGATTTCGATCAGCAGCTGACCGGCTATCGGGTCCCTTTGCAGGAAGGGGACAGCGACGGCTCCAAAACAAAAAGCGCGCTGATTGCGGATGCCCTTGCGCAGACGCTTGGCATTCAGGCCGATCTGGTCAAAGTGAAGCGAGAAGATGATGGCTATATCGCCAGCGCGACAATTCAGAACATCCCCGCTCTGTTTGCCTCCCTTGGTCTGAGCGCAGACGGACTCGATCTCGACGAAATTGAAGCCGCCCTCGAACAGGATGCGCAGTTTGCCTGTCTGCCCGAGTAGGATCGCCAGATCGGCAAAAGAAAAGCGGTGTTTAAACCATCGAAAACAGATGTACAGACCGATTTACGGGAAGGAGCAGCGGCTCTTTCCCGTTTTCCGCTTTACGCCCGACTGGCTTTCCAGAAAAGAATCCTTTCTTTTTCGCACCGAGCGTAGCAGCACGAATCGTCCGTTCGGGGTGGAGAAAAAGGGCGTGGATATAATGGAGATGCCTATGAAAAATGAAAAAACAACCGCGGGAACGGCAGATTTGTCCTCCGCCGCTTCCCATTCAGAACAAAGGACACCCGTTCTTTCGGGTCTGGCGTACAAGATTTTGAATCACGCCCATCTCGATGAAAAAGAGCGGGACGAAATTCTTCATCCCTCCCCGCTTCGTCCCGTCTGCACGGCTAAATGCATGCAGGACTTTGTAAAGCGTATGGAAGAGGCGAGAGAAAAGGGCCAGAAAGTGCTGATCGCGGGCGATTACGACTGCGACGGCATTATGTCGACGATTATTTTGTATCAGGGCCTGAAACGGTATGGCCTGGAAACGATGTACTACATTCCCGACCGCTTAAAAGAAGGATACGGCTTAAGTGAGCAGACCGTTGAAAAGGCAGCAAAAGCCAGCTATGACTTGATCATCACGGTCGATAACGGCGTATCGGCTGGTTCCGCGCTGGAACAAGCCAGAGAACTTGGCGTGGATGTGATCGTTACCGATCATCATCTGTACGAAGATGAACCGGACTGCACGCTGCTCGTTCACCCGATGAAAATGGGCGAAGACTTTGATGTATTGTGCGGTGCTGGCGTCGCCTTTGAATGCGTACGGGCGTTAGGCATAGAGGAAGAAAAATTTCTGATCTATGCGGCGGTCGCTTCGATTGCCGACTGCATGCCTGTCTTTAAGGAAACCCGATCGATTATTCAGGAAGGTCTCAAGGCGCTCAACGCCCATCACGAACCGCATTTTGATCCGTTCATTCGCTCCTATCCAGTGTGTGAAACGGATATTTCCTTTCAGGTTGCTCCTTGCATCAACGCCCTGGGCCGTCTGAGCGACCGGGCCAAAGTGAATACGTTTGTCCGCTACATGGAAAGCACGAATCCGATCGAAATTCAGAAATACGCTGCGCGTGTAATGGAAATCAACGAAGCGCGCAAAGAAATGACGTATCAGGTGCAAAGCCAGGCGCTTGCGGAAATTAATCCGCTTTCCGCCATTCTCTTTGCGATTTCCCCGAATTTCCATGAAGGCATTATCGGTCTGGCGGCCGGCCGGCTGAGCTCCCAGTTCGATAAGCCGGCGATTGTCGGAACCTTAAACGGCGATGTAGCCAAATTCAGCATGCGCGCTCCCGAAGGCTATCACTGCCTGGAATTCCTGCAGAAATACGATGGCTTTCTTGCCCTTGGCGGTCACGCACAGGCAGCGGGATTCGCCCTGCCGGCGGGTAAAGTCGAGGATTTTCGAAGCTTTCTGATCAAAAACGCCTCCAAAATGGTGCGGACCAAAATGCCGGCTGAACCGATGGAAATCGAAGTGTCGGACATCACCGTTGAAAACATGGATTCTCTGCAGGCGATTCGTCCGTTTGGAACCGGCTTTAAAATGCCCGCATTTGAAATCGATCAGCCGCTGATTCTTAAAAGCTTCGACTTTTCGCAAGGCCGTCATCGCCGCTTTTATCTCGATGGCGGCATCAACGCGATTCATTTCAACCAGACCTCTACGGATAAGCTGGCCAAACAGGAAGGCATTGAAAAGCTGATCGGCTCGATTTCCATCTCGACCTGGAACGGTACGCGAAAAGCCGAGTTCATGATCGACGAAATCGTCTACGAAATCTGATCGGAAAAAAGTCGTTTTCTGCAGGAAAGCGTGTCGGTTTAAAGCGGCATATGTGCAAATTTGTGCAGAGATCTCGCAGCTGCAGAGCGCACTCGAAAAAAATACCGGTACAATCAGACTGTACAGAAGCTCAGAAATTCGGTACGCTTGATGTTCTGTTCCTCTTGGATGGAACAGTGTGAAAAAAGAAGAAGTGCTGCAAAGCAGCCAGGAGAAAATACAACTATGGATTTAAAAACCAGAATCGCTTCGATTCCCGGATTTCCAAAAGAAGGCATCATTTTCCGGGATATCACGCCGATCCTTGCCGATCCGGAAGCGCTCGCGCAGACTGCGACTGAAATCGGAAATTTTGCCAAAGAAGTAAACGCGGATGTCATCGTGGCTCCGGAAGCCCGCGGCTTCATGTTCGGCATTCCAGCCGCCATGGACGCGAAAATTCCGTTCATTCCCGTACGCAAACCGGGCAAACTCCCGCGTCGTACCATTACGGAAACATACACGCTCGAATACGGCGAAGATTCCCTGCAGATGCATGCGGAAGATCTCAAACCGGGAAGCCGCGTTCTGATCGTGGATGACCTGCTCGCAACGGGCGGAACGTGCGAAGCGATCGCCAGCATGGTTCGCAAGGAAGGCTCCGAAGTAGTCGGCTTCGCGTTCGTTGTCGAACTCGATGACCTCAAGGCCCGCGCGAAATTCGGCGATACGCCGGTTCTTTCCCTCGTTCACTACGAAGGCGAATAGACGGCCGTAAAAGGACACGCCGATTTTTTAAAGCACAGGAAATCCGATTCTGAATTTGTTTTGAAAAGGGAAGAGGCTGGCCATATGTTGAAAATGTATAGGACAGGCATTTCCGATTGAAAAAACAAGTAAATCGAGTAAGCTTTTCCAAAAACGATTTAAAAAAACCAAGATTTCACATAATATGAAGAATAATCAGCAGCCGGGAAATAAATTCCGGCTGCTCGTTCATATATCCGTTTTAAAACGTGACAGAATGTTCTCATTCCAAAAACGGAAACGATTGACCATCGCTTTGGCTTACGGCGCTCCCAACGCTAGAGCAGCAAAGAGCGCATCTGTCATAAGGAAACCCGTACGAATCAGAAGATAAAAAGGAGGCACCTATGGCGACTAAACACAGCGTCACGATTGAAGAATGTATGGAACATATTCAGACCTACATTCATCGCAAAGAAAATCTTGAGCTGATCGAAAAAGCCTGGAAATTCGCAGATCATGCCCACGAGGGACAGAAGCGAAGATCGGGCGAACCGTATACGGTTCACGTCATTCAGGTCGCCGACATTCTGGCTGGACTGCACTGTTCGCCCAAAACCATTGCCGCCGGTCTGCTCCATGACACGCTTGAAGACTGCGATGATGTTACGTACGAAATTCTGGAACAGGAATTTTCTACGGAAATCGCCGATCTGGTCGAAGCCGTCACCAAAATTGGAAAGATCAAAAAGGAATTCAAGGACGAAAAGGAATACCAGGCCAGCAATCACCGCAAAATCTTTATCGCGATGGCCAAGGACGTCCGCGTCATTCTGATCAAACTGGCTGACCGTCTTCATAACATGCGCACACTGGAATACCAGTCCGAATCCGCGCAGAAGCGCATCGCCCGCGAAACGCTCCAGGTGTACGCGCCGATCGCCCATCGTCTTGGTATTTCGCAGGTAAAAAACGAACTCGAAGATCTGAGCTTCAAGTATCTCGATCCAAGAGAATACCAGAACATCAAGCAGCTCGTCGCCAACCGCGAAAGCGAACGTAACGAGCAGGTTACCGAGATGATCAACGACATCAAGACCATTCTCGACAATTACCATATTCCATACCGTATTTTCGGCCGCTCCAAGCACTTCTACTCCATCCATAAAAAGATGGTCACCAAGCACAAACGCTTCGAAGAAATTCTCGACTTGCAGGCGATTCGAATCATTACCGATTCCATCGCGCACTGCTACGAAATTCTCGGCTACATTCACGCCACCTATACGCCAATCCCTGGCCGCTTCAAGGACTACATCGCGATGCCAAAAAGCAACCTGTATCAGTCCCTGCACACAACGGTCATCTCCTCGGCATCCGGCAGCACGTTTGAAATCCAGATCCGTACCGAAGAGATGGATTCCGTTGCCGAAAAAGGTGTCGCCGCCCACTGGCTGTACAAGGAAAACAAGTCTGGCATGGACGAGGGGATGCAGACGAGGGAAATGGAAGACAAGCTTTCCTGGTTCCGCGATTTCTCCATCATCACCGACGAAGACAGTGAAGATCCGCTCGAATACATGAACACGGTGCAGAAGGACATTTTCGAAGCCAACGTCTACTGCTTCACCCCGCGCGGCAAAGTCATCTCGCTGCCCAGCGGGGCGACGCCCATTGACTTTGCCTATCGCATTCATACCGAAGTCGGCAACCATACTGTCGGCGCACAGGTCAACGGCGGCATCGTTCCGCTCAATACTCCCCTCAAAACCGGCGATGTGGTTTCGATCATGACCAACAAAGCGTCGGCCGGCCCTTCGCCCGACTGGATCAAGATCGTCAAGAGCGCCCACGCCCGAAACAAGATCCGTGCTTTTTTCCAGAAACAGGCGCAGAAAGACAAGCGCGAAGATGTTCGCAAAGGACAGGAAATGTTAATGGACGACATGAAAAAGGCCGGACTCGATCCGTCCATCGTCCGTACATCCAAGAAAATCGACTCGATTTTGCAGAGCCTTTCCTTTAAAACGAGCGACGACCTGTACGCGGGCATTGCCGCCAAACGCATTCCGACTGCGGTCGTCATTGAACGTCTGAACACGACTAAGGCGGCCGTCGATGACAACGAAGAAATCATCAAGCTGTTCTCGAAAAACGAGAAAAAGGAAAAAGTGTCCGACTGCGGCATCGTCGTACCGGGCATCGACACGATCAAAGTGTCCCTTTCGCCCTGCTGCTCGCCGATCCCCGGCGATGAAGTCGTCGGCTACATCACCAAGGGTCATGGCGTCAAAGTTCACTGCAGGGACTGCCCGAACATTGCCAAGGAGTCAAAGCGTCTGATTCCTGTCGCCTGGGGCGATAATCTCGAAGACAAAACGTATCCGGTTCACCTGCAGATCGAATCCAATGATCGCAATTATCTGCTTTCGGATCTCGTTACGGTTTTCCAGCAAAACGGCATTTCCATACGGGCCATCAATTCAACCGTCAATAGCGATTCGCTGACCGCGACGACCAAAATTGAAATCATGGTGCGGAATTCCGAATCTCTTGAACGTCTGATCGCCAATCTGCGCAAGGTTCGCTCCGTCCTTTCGGTCACCCGTGTCATCCTGTAAGCCGCTGCCCGCCCTGCACAAGAAAAGGCCATTGACCGCAAGATCGGACAGTTTGTACAAAACAGTTGAGCAATACTAGAAATTGATATCGACGGAAAGGTTTGTTTCGAAAATCGATCGTCATTCGATACAATACCCATATTGAGGCGGCGCTTTCAGAGAGTTTTCAAATCGGGCAGATCTTTCTGTTTCCGTGGGGCACTGGAAATTCGCAGTTCTGAAGGTGTGCGTCCCTTTGCGGCTTCTGGCTGCTTGACCGGAAAGCTCAAAAGGAAAAGAGAGACAGAAGGAGAATCGTATGTTTAAAAAACGTTTTGCTGCGGGTCTTCTTGCAGCAGGTATGCTGCTGGCAGGATGCAGCGGTTCCGGCGGTTCCGACGGCGCAAAAGCGGTTATGACCACGTGCACCGCAGAACAGGAAGGTCAGACCATTCAGGTTGTTCTGAACGCGCCCTCCGAAAACGCACAGATCAGCAGCATGGACATCGCCATTACTATGGACCTCTCGTCTGCGGGGGTTGACGGTGAACAGCTGATAGACCTGTATGGCAGTATGATTAAAAGCCAGGTAGCCCAAGAGCTGGGAATCGACGAAGAGGATCTGAACGTTACCGCGGACGGATCAAAGCTCAGTGTCACAGTATCGCTTAAGGATCCTAAGAAATTCTTCAGCAGTGTTCTTGGAGAAGAGGAAGTCAAAGACAGCGATCTCGTTTTTTCCACAGCCAAAGCACAGCTCGAAGCACAGTTCACCTGTGAATAGTTCAAAGCTTCCCGCTGTATGCAAAACCGTTTCTTCCTGTTGGGGAAGAAACGGTTTTTTGTGGACGCCCGCCCCTCTCACACAAAGCCGAACCCTCAGCAGAGCAGAAGAACAAAGGGGGAAAGTTTCTGGTGCGCTTAATATTGTGCGAAAGAACGAGCTCCATTTCGAAGACATCTTTTCCGCCCGGATTTTGCGCGCTCAAGATGAGGAAAGCTGAATAAAGCTGTACGAAACGGATGAACTTTAAGGGGAAAGAAGAATACTTTCAAAAAAAGCAAAATCATATTTCGATCCTTTTTGAAAATCGAGCCAGATACAGGTGTTCCATAAGGATTGAGTGCTTCCCCCCCCTGAAAATGTCAAAACGTGCCATAGGGTATACTGGATTCAACCTGGATAATTTACCCTTCAGGAAAGAAAATGCCTGCTGGATCGCATGCGATCCGACAGGATAAGAAAACGCGAAGAGAGGTATTTTAAATGAGAAAGAGAAAGAATGGCCGCGCTGTCGCATCCGCTTTACTCATAGCGGGCACACTGCTGGCAGGATGCAGCAGTTCGAAGCCAGCAGGAAGTGAGGTCAAAGCGGAGGTGCTGACCTGCACCGTTTCACAGGAAAACCCGATCGTGAAGGTTATTATAAAAGCTCCTTTCAAAGATGAAATGGTGAACTCGATGGAATACGTTGTGATCTATGATCTTGGATCCGCCGGTGTGGAAGGACAGGATCTGCTGGATCAGTATGGCGAGTCCATGAAGTCGGATATGGCTCAGGCATATGGAATACCAGAAGACAAAATCGATTTGAAGACGGAAGGGAATCTCCTCCAGGCCAGCATCGTCTTTGATGATCCCAAAGAACGTTTAACCGACATTCTTGGAAAAGAGAAAGTCAGCGACGAGGATCTGGTTTTCTCCCGTTTCAAATCGCAGATCGCCAATAAGCTGATGTGCGAGTAATTCCATTGATCTCTGGGAAAAGAACCGTTTCCAAAAAATGATAAGCTCCCCGGCGAGCAGACACGTGAAATAAACAAACGTGTTCTTCTTGAAAGGGAGCTTTTCTGACCTCCACAGATGGTATCTCTCGGGGTTTCTACCTTATCTCAAGCCCCTTCAATTCAGCGATAGGTAAAGCACTTTTGGTTATCCTCCAACATTTAAGAACTTTCTAAAAGCCTCTCTCCTGATACGGTGGGGTTTTGTGGAAAAAATACAGTATTTCTGTTATTTTGACCCTAAACCGTATATAATTTTCGAACAGGGATAAAAGCTCCAGAACAACCGAATTACGTATAATTTGCAGATAGGGTCCTATCTGCATTTTGTTTCTCGTTCAAGAATTAAAGAGAAAGAGGGTGTTAATGTGAAAACCATGGATGACTTCAAAGCTTATCTGTTGAAAGTATATAAAGGAAAAATCGAGGAGCGGATTTCTGAAGATTTGACAGATTTGTTTAATCAGATTTGTGAGTTCAAGAATAATTGGTGCAAACAACCAGTCATTAAGTCTGATTTCACTCTGCTTGAATGCGAGCTAGAATTTTCTTCAATGTCGAAAATTATCGCACATCTCCTGGTCGATGTTCATTTCGCTTGTTATGAAGTGACAATGGATAATGATGGAAATGCCGACTGGGATGTCTACGCTGCTGACCAACACACTGGAGCCTATCTTAAGCTCGAGGCGGATATCAAAGACGATCTCACCTGGTTTCAAATCTGCGATTCTTCACTGATCATTTCTGAAGATCCTTTTGAATACTTCAAAGCAAGACTTCCGGAAAATGGCCTGTTCTACTCAGACAAACTTCTCCCCCAAATTACATCTCACGACCTTAACGCTGTCGCATGTAGATTCCTGGAGGACTGCTATTATTCCAACCCTGAATGTGAACGTGGCAAAGAAATCGACCTCATGAAGTTGGCGGAAAATATGAGGCTGACCGTTAAACTGATCAGTACCCTGTGCCGTCATGAAATTGACGGACAAATCTTCTTCAGTGATGGAACATACACCGATTACAATATGTGGACCGATACTTGCTCACAGGAAAACGCTACTCCTGGAACTGTGGTGGTTTATACGGGCCACTCTAGCAATCGGCACAACAACACATTAGTTCATGAGTGCTTGCACTGGTATTTGCATCGAGCATCATTCTATTTGCAGAGACTATTAGGACATGAGCTGCCGAGCATAACTTGTCGAAAAAGCACAATGCAAGGCTATGAACACGGTGATTACTGTCAAATTCGCGAGTGGCAATCCAATAAGATTTCCCCACTCGTGCTGGTTCCATCCAGTGATAACTTACTGGAGTTAGCCCATGCTGAATTTGAAAAGGTGATTCAATCAGATCCCGGGTGTTTTCAACTAGATGCGGCAGACTCTGTAATCCGATCATTGGCAAAAAAATATAACGTATCTCCTCAGCTTTTTGCGATCCGCCTCAAAGAAGAAGGGGCAAAAAACTTAGACGGCTTTTATCGGTGTCCAAACAAAAAGTCTGTTGGCTTATCTTCCTATTGCGATCCATACCTTCTTCGTGATTGGGAACTGCGATTTGGTCAAACCTATGACATTTCTTTAGAAGAGTTTGAACAGTGGCTAGAAGAGAATCCTACAATGAAAGAAGCCCACGATCTCAACATCATTAAGCATATTGACGGTCACGTGTGCCTAGTGAAACCAAATTTATGTTCGCCGGTCAGTCCATCAAATTTATCTGAGTATGCCCGAATGCATATGGATGAATTCTGCCTTGTTTTTAACGAAAACAAATCTCGAAATTCTTATGGAGACAATTCATCCATCCAAAACCCGAATCGTGCTGTTCCTGTTGATACTTTTAAAAAGGTGAAACAGATCATTCTGACAAACCCAACCAACCAGGAAGCAATGCAGTGGATCAAGAAACAAAGTGACGATATTCGCAATACACTGCGGACACTTGTTCAAGAGTTGAGCGCCGATACCAAAACTCTAAAAAAGTGGTCTGGATATACTACTGAAGCCATAGCCTATCAGGGTCATATAAGCGAAAGTGCGTTCAAAAATATCCTTTCTAGCAAAACCGAGGAGCCAAAACTCGAGACGCTCATCTGCCTTTGTTTTGGTATGAAATTGCCATACAAGCTTTCACTTGCTCTTTTGGAAGCCGGTGGAAAACACCTCAATAATTCTGAAACGCAATCTTGCTACGATGAGATATTGCAGAACTATACATATGATTCACTCGAAGTCGCCAACGCATATCTAGCCTGGTGCGATATAAAACCTCTAGGAAATCCGTTGGATTAGGTATTTCAAGTAACCAAATCAACCCCTGTAAAAACCTCCAGAACGCGGAAACCAACCATTGTTCGGAGGCTTTTTTTGTGCTCGTACTTTATTTAAAGCATTAGTTGTACGTTGCTTCACCACAATCATTGGGCACTTGAAGTGCCTTTCACCATTTCCGTCACCCACGTATTCTGACTATGCGAGGCAGCCAATGCCTCTAGAAAGTCAAAATCCTACACGGTGGCCACCGGACTGGATTCATTAAACCGAATGCCGAGTCCGTCATCTTTACTACGTCTTTTTCTGTATGCCTGCGGACTCAGTCTGCAGGTTTTTTGTTTTCCGGTCGGTGGGACCGAGTCGGAAAAGTGCTCATCAGATATGAAGACAACTACATCGAAATCCCAGTAAACCCAGAAGAATGCCCCTATGACCAGGAGTGGTTCGAAGAAAACATCAACAAGCCGGAATACAACATCTGGCACCGTGAAACCCGCCATCTTGATGGCCGTTATAACGGAACCGACGAAGCAACACTTTATCTGTGGGACCAGGTAGCCGCCAATGCTCCATCGCTCGAAGAGACGGTCTCCAACAAGATCCTCGAAGAAGACATCCACGCCTGGATTGACCAGGTCTTGGACGAATACGAGAAAGACCTGTTCCTCTCCGTCGCCTACGATCGTGTCTGCACCACTCAAGAGTATGCCGCGATGCACGATCTCAAAGCTACAACAGTCAGAAAAAGACTGGAGCGTGTTCGAACAAAAATGAAAAAAGCTGTCACGCAGTCCCCATTCTCGTGGCTAACCAGTGAGGAGGTATCCAAATGAAAAACTTGGAAGCAATCAGCCAGGAAATGCTGAAAGCCAGCATCGACCTTTTCTTAAAAGCCGAAGACGAAGAAGCAATCTTCTCTCTGCTCCATCGTATCACTGAGAATCCCGCACCAGTCGGAATTATCCAGATCGCCAAAGACTACGATCAATCACCGTTTGTGATGGAAGAAATGCTCGATGCCATGGATTGGACTTATCACGGGTTCGTCAATCCAACACACCTTGCACAGGGTCTGTGCGTCGTTGACCGAAAAGGTCAGCTGAGAATCACACCAGCAGGTCGAATCAAACTTCTGCTGGACTTCATGAAGGATGGGTTTCTTCCCGTCGTCAAAGAAAACAAGGAGGCAGCATGAACGAATTGATCCGCTACAACACCGAAAACGAACCCTACATCGAGGGTCGCGCGCTCCATCAGGCACTGGGCGTTAAGTCGAAATATGCCGACTGGTTCTCCAGAGCGTGTGAATACGGCTTCGAAGACGGAAAGGACTTTTTCTCAAAAATGAGAAAAAGTTCCGGTGGCCGTCCCACAGTCGATCATGACCTGACCATCGACATGGCTAAAGAACTCTGCATGCTCCAGCGTACCGAAGGCGGACGGGTCATCCGTAAATATCTGATCGAAGTCGAAAAAGCCTGGAACGATCCGGAAACCGTGATGGCCAGAGCCCTTGCTTTCTCCAAGCAGACCGTTGCCAAGCTGGAGCAGAAATGCTCTGCGCTGTTGCTCGACTGCTCCATCAAAGACCAGGTGATCTCCGAGCTGCAGCCCAAAGCGACCTATCACGATCTGGTGCTCCGCTCGAAAGATCCGCTGCCCATCTCGAAGATTGCTAAGGACTACGGTTTCTCCGGCCAACATCTCAATGGTCTTCTGCACGAACTCGGAGTCCAGTTCAAACAGTCCGGAACATGGCTGCTCTACCAGCAGTACGCGGACAAAGGATATACAAAAAGTCACACCTGGGAGAATGGCGGACACACCGGCATTCACACCTACTGGACTCAGAAAGGGCGCTTATTCATCTACGAGCTGCTCAAAAGTAAGCTCGGAATCCTGCCAAAAGTCGAGCGGGACCAAGACGATGAATGATCACGATTATAAAGAGCCAGGATTTTTCCTGGTGCTTTTCCCGGATCACGCTCTCAACCATATAAGAGCCGTCCTTCCAGATGGGCAAAGCTTCGAGCAGCTGAAATTGTCAGACCACGGCAGATCTACTTCTGAAATCGCAGAAGTCTATGGCTTTACCGGCACATTGCTTAATCAGTTTCTGGAAGCTCACCTAATTCAGCAATGGATCTGTACGTCCTGGCAGTCTAGTGGCGGCTATCAGCTTTTTGCCAACGGACATCACTATCAAGACGTTGTCTGGAATATTGCTGGTCAGCTTTTGATCCACGGAATGCTTCAGGACATTGGTCTTATCCCACTGAACTAATACAAAAAACCGGAAAGGTCCGTTTGGGCCTTTCCATATATTTATAGGTCTGGCGGATGGGTCGATTTTATACGGATTTATCCGTCATGTCTTGTCGCCTAGACAGATGAAAGGAGTAAGCAAATTGGAAGATTTGAAAAAGCAAAATATCTGGATTTGTTGGACCCTCAAGAACGGCAAGAAAACTCCAATTGGCGCTTATGGCGAGGCTACCAGCGCTGATCCAGATAAACATGGCTCGACTTATGTGACCTATGAAGAAGCCATGAAAGCTAAAGAGAAACGAAACTATGCAGGCGTTGCCTTCGTTTTGCCTGCTGGATATTTCTTCCTGGACATCGACAATCGCTCTCTTGACGATTCCCTGACAAAAAGGCTCATGACTCGCTTCAAAAGCTATGCAGAAAAGTCCCAGAGCGGAAACGGCTATCACATCTATGGCAAATGCGATCCCTCGCAGATTCCATCAGAAAACGGAAAGCTGTCCTCTCGCTTTTACGTCAAGCATCCCGACAAGAAGCTGGAGCTGTATGTTGGCGGACTCACCAAGCGATTCTGTTGCTTTACAGGAGATGCCATCAACGAATACCCGCTGCGCGAATCGACACAAGCTGTGTTGGTAACGTATCGGCATGAAATGCTGCGCAAGAAGCTGCAGCGAAAAATGGTCCCGGAAATTGATGGAGATGATGAGGAGTTATTCGACATCATCTGTGATTGCCGAAGATTCAAAAATAGTGACAAGTTTGCAAAACTGTACGACCAGGGAGATATCAGCGACTACGGAAGCCATTCTGAGGCTGATTTAGCTCTATGCAGCATGCTTGCATTTCGGATTGGCAACTGCCCCAGTCTGATTGATACCGCATTTCGCAACTCTGCCCTGTACAGGCAAAAGTGGGAGCGGGACGACTATCGAATCAGCACCATCACAGGTGCTGTAGAAGGTCAGAACGGCAATTTCTATGATCCCCATAAGGGAATGCCGGACTTTATCGTCCTGGACGACAAGAAGCGTCCGAAGGTCTCTCCCGTCAAGCTGGTAGAGTGCCTCAAGGAGCGTTATCACTTCATCCAGGTTAAGAACTCCGGAAAAGAAACCGCCCAAAAGTACGTATACGAAAAAGGTCGCTACTTTTGCTATTCCGACGATATGTTCCGCTCTTTGCTTAAAGGGCTGATCGAAGAATATGACCCGATGTTCGTCAACAGCCACGTCATCAACGAGGCTTTGCGCTTGATCATGATGCAAAAGGATTATGTAACCCACGAACAGCTGGACGGAAACGAGGATTACATCAACTTTGAGAATGGCTTGTTGTATCTGCCGACATTGGAGCTTTTCGAACACAGTCCGGACGTCTACTCCACCATTCAAATTCCATGCCGGTGGACTGGAGAACCAGAAGATACTCCGGTGTTTGACAAGTACATGGATGACCTGTTTCCAGGCGATTCTCAAAGCCAGAAACTCGTTATGCAGTTCATGGGTGTTGCAATCTCCAACATACACGGTTACCGGATGAAAAAGGCGCTATTCATGATTGGTCCTGGTGATACTGGAAAATCCCAGATTCGCAAATTCGTCGAGATGACCATTGGTTCGTACTATTGCACCTCCATGGAGTTGGACGATCTTGAGAAGCGGTTCGGTACTTCCCAGATGTATGGAAAGCGGATCTGTGGGTCTGCCGATATGCGGTTTAGCAGAGTTCCAGAGCTCAACATCTTCAAGAAAGCTACGGGTGGAGATTCGCTGCCAGCAGAGTTCAAGGGAGAAGCCGCATTTGAGTTTGTCTACAAAGGTGTGCTCTGGTATTGCGGAAACAGGCTCCCTCGATTTGGTGGTGATGATGGCTCGTGGGTATATGACCGGATTTTGCCTCTGGAATGTAACAACGTTATTCCTAAAGAGAAGCAGGATGTTGAGCTCATCGACAAGATGCTAGCGGAACGACAAGGGGTCATTTTTAAAGCGGTGCTGGCAGCTAAAGAAGTGGTTGAAAATGAGTATCGCTACACCGAGCCGTCCACCAGCATCGGGCTGCGTCAGGAGTTTAGGCAGGACAACAACAGTATTCTTGCCTTCATGGCGGAGTGTTTGGAGATCACAGATGATACCAGCTGCATGGAACCTTGGTGTACATCGGGTAAGGTCTATGACATCTACGCTCGTTGGTGCCAGGACAATGGACGAAGAGCCAAGTCTTCTTCCGAGTTTCGAAAGCAGCTCTCTTCTGAGCTCAACAAACCTTATCCGGCTTTAGTCCAACGCAAAAACACCGGACGATTTTTCAACTGTATCCGGCTCACGGATGAAGCGATCCACGAATATCGATCACGTGTTACCGGATCAGATGATACGAATTCTGAGTTTTCGCCTGAAAGCTCTGAAGAGTCTCCTGCAAACAATACGGCAGAATCCACCAACACATGTTCGTCTCAAGAAGAGGATTTTTCCTTCCTAGACGATCCTGATTTGCCTTTCTAGTGACAGCATAAACACAATTATGTCGGCTTCATGTACGGCAAAGCTTTTCTCCGACATGCTTATTTCTCCTTTACCTATCCCTCTTTCTTATTATTAGTGACACTAGTGACACCTTTTTTAAAGAAAAGAGAAAAGAGAAATAAAAAAATAAATATAGGTATAGGGTATATAGAAAAAAGAAAAAATATAAATAGAGGAGTATGAAAAAAGCCGACATACGACATGCGTCATGCTCAAGAAAGGCAGCCCCATGTGTTTGTGATGAACGAAAGGAGCCGCTATGCGTGAAAAAGAAATCGAGGCCAAACTGACCAAAGCCGCAGCTGATTGTGGTGGCTGGGCTTTGAAGCTAGCCTCTCCAACCGTTTCTGGGCTTCCCGACAGACTGGTTCTGTTGCCTTGTGGAGTCGCTTTGTTTGTTGAAGTCAAAGCTCCAGGCCAAAAGCCCAGACCGCTGCAAAAGGTCATCCATCAAAAACTCCGAAAGCTGGGGTTTTCTGTGTATGTGTTGGACGACCCAAAGCAGATTCCATACATCCTTGAGGAGGTGAAGCATCATGCAGTTCATCCCTCATGAGTACCAAAACTACGCTGTCGATTTTGTTGAGAATCATCCCGTGTGTGCGTTGATCATTTCCATGGGACTTGGTAAAACAGTCATCACACTGACCGCCTTACTGGATCTGCTCTTCGATAGCTTTCTGGTCCACAAGATCCTGATTATCGCTCCACTTCGAGTAGCCAGAAACACCTGGCCAGAGGAGCTGGATAAGTGGGACCACTTGAAGTCCCTGGAATACTCTCTGATTTCAGGCACTCCCCAGGAAAGACTTCAGGCGCTGGCCAAACCAGCAGACATCTACATCATCAACCGGGAGAACGTTCCCTGGCTGTGTTCGCTTCCTGGCTGGGATTTCGACACGGTCGTAATTGATGAACTCTCCAGCTTCAAAAACCACAAAGCCAAGCGCTATCAAGCCCTGATGGCCAAAAGACCCATGGTCAAACGGATCATTGGGCTAACAGGAACGCCTTCTCCCAACGGTTTAGAGGATCTGTGGGCTGAGTTCAAGCTGCTGGATATGGGTAAACGGCTGGGCAGGTTCATCGGCCAGTTTCGAAACCAATACATGATGCCTGGTCGTCGAAACGGATACATCGTCTACAACTACCTGCCGCTTCCAGGAGCAGCCGAGCAAGTGTATGAAAAGATCTCGGATATTGCCATCTCCATGAACTCTGTGGATCATTTGAAAATGCCCGATCTTGTCATGATCGAACAAAGAGTTCTGCTCTCTACTCCGGAGCAGGATCTGTACCAGCAGATGAAACGGGATCTGGTTTTGCCCTTCATGGACCAGGAAATTACCGCTGCCAATGCTGCGGTTCTTACCGGAAAGCTTTCTCAGATGGCATCCGGAGCAATCTACTCCGAATCAGGCGAAAGCATCCACATTCACTCGCGGAAGCTGGATGCGTTGGAGGATCTGATTGAAGCCGCTGCTGGAAAGCCGGTTCTCATTGCCTACTGGTTCAAACACGATCTGGAAAGAATCCAGTCGAGATTTCCGGTTCGAGTGCTGAACACCGACAAGGATATTCAGGACTGGAATGCCGGAAAGATAGTGATTGCCGCCATCCATCCTGCTGCTGCAGGGCATGGACTGAACTTGCAAAGTGGAGGAAGCACGATGATTTGGTTCTCCTTGACCTGGTCTCTGGAGTTGTACCAGCAGACCAACGCAAGACTGTATCGGCAAGGACAGAAAGAGACGGTCCGGATCTATCACCTCATCACAGCTGGAACAATCGACGAAGAGATCATGAAAGCATTGAAATACAAAGACGTCAGCCAGGCGAGGCTGATTGAAGCCGTGAAGGCACAATTCTAGAAAAGGAGTCGCTGAATGGATAACAAGACATACCTTGACCAGCTGGATCGGATCAAGAAATCCATCTGGCTGCTCGATTTGAAAATTGAACGCAAGGAGCAAGCCCTGCACAGCATTTCTTCTCCAGGTTTTGAACCGCACTATTCGAACGGTGGTCCATCCGGTGATGCTGCTCATGCCAAGAGAATCATTGAGCTGGAAACCTTAAGAGCCAACCGGAAGACCATCATGGAAATCTACCAGCACTTTGAGCAAGAATTGGAAACCATTCTGGACCAACAGAACTCAGAATGCTCGGAGATTTTGGCCGATCGCTACCTCAAAAACATGACTTTGAGAGAAATCGGCTACCACTTCGGCTACGGGAAAACGACCATCAGCCGAAAGATGATGCAAGGAATCGACAGCTTAGTCCTCCCAAAACAGCCCTTTATCGCTGAAAATGCCTTCAAAGCAAAGGGCCTTCAGGAGTTTTTGGTCGCTGCTTGAAAAAAGGAACAAGTGGGACAAAAGGGACAAGCGGGACGAGCGTCTTTGTGATATGGTAGACTCACAAGAAAAGTAAAGAGAGGTCACAGCGAATAGGTTGTGGCCTTTTTTCATGGGGGCTTGTATGAATGGACAGGAACATTACAACGGCTGGGATTGCTTCGATAAGATGGTCGAGCTCTATGGAATTGATGAAGTACGAATCTTCTGCAAACTGAATGCCTTTAAGTATCTGTATCGCTGCAAACACAAAGCCGGTGATGATGACCTGTCCAAAGCTCTCATGTATCTTCAGAAATACTTTGAACTGAAATCCCTGCGCGATGTGCAGTCTACATAAAACTTTCGCCCATTTTTGAGCGAAAGTCCCTCCCGTCTTGTGGCGGGTTTTCTTTTGGAGGTGAAGTCTATGCCTGGCTACAGAGTAAGAAAACGTGATGACAAGTACGAGGTTCTCTATCCCAGCGGGAAGGTTCGCTGCCGTGTGGATGATGGCGAGCTTGCCTATGAGATCGCTAATGATCTCATGAGAGAGCGATCTCAGGAGCCCACACCCGTGAGGTGCGTGGAGTCCGGAGAGATCTTCAAAGACCACTACGAAGCGGCCAGAGAGTATGGCGGTAATCCTAACGGGATCAAGCGTTGCTGCCTTGGAATCATCTCCCGTTCGTGTGGTCTTCATTGGGAGTTTGCCGATGCCCTTGAAGCCTAAACACCCATGCGGCTGGCCAGGCTGTCCCAACCTCACCGACAAAGCCTATTGCCCTGAACACACCAAAGCAGCCAACAGACGCTACGAAAAGTACAGACGTGATCCCGGAACAAGATCCCGTTATGGAAAAGCCTGGCAGGTTGCTCGTAAGAAATACAAAGCGAAGCATCCGCTCTGTGAGATGTGTCTGGCTGATGGCAAAGCCGTGCCCATGGAGCAGGTTCATCACATTGTTCCGCTCTCACAGGGTGGAACCCATGACGAAAGTAACCTTATGAGCTTATGCAAAAGCTGCCACTCCAGGATTCATGCAAAAGAAAAAGGACATTGGAGGTAAAAAATGTATGATTTTCACCATTTTTTGCCCAGGGGCGGTCTAAATCTCAAGCCTGCTGCTTGACAAATAACGAGGGCGGCCTTTAACGCACGAAAATTCGATTTCAAACGGGTAAATAGGCCGAAGCAAAAAATCGAAAGAAAAAAATTTTTTAATCCAAAAGGAGGGTGAGAAATGAAGCAATACAAATTTGAAATCATGAGGTCAGGCAATCTTGTCTCATCACTTACTGAAATGGAGAGTTTTGTTAACAAATATGCAAAAAAGGGATGGGATTTGAAGTCTATTCAGCATTTCCCAGATATGTCGACGTACCTCTTCATATTCACCAAAACAGTTTAAGGAGCTTTGAAAGGAGGTCCGAAATGGCAAAAGACGGTACTAGACGAGGCGGAGCAAGACCTGGAGCAGGTCGAAAAAAGAAGTCCGCAATTGAAAAAATGGATGCTGGAGAGGCCATTTCTTTGATCTTACCAGAACCGGTAGACCTGATTGGGACGGATTGTCCTCCGGTCAAGGAATACCTGAAAGCCAATCAGAAATGCGGCATTGACCTGTCCGCAGCCGATGTGTTTGAGGATACATGGAAGTGGCTGGCTGCCAGAGGGTGCGAAAAGCTGGTCTCTCAAAATCTGATCGAGCAGTACGCAATGTCCGTTGCTCGATATATTCAGTGCGAGACCGCTATTTCTGACTACGGATTTCTGGCTAAACACCCTACAAGTGGAAATCCAATGCAGTCTCCCTATGTGGCGATGAGCCAGAACTACATGAAGCAGGCCAACCAGATCTGGTATCAGATCTTCCAGGTGGTAAAGGAAAACTGCACCGAGTCCTGGAGCGGAAACACACCGCAGGATAACGTGATGGAGCTGTTGCTCCGGAAAAAAGGATAGGAGGTCCTCTCTTGATTATCGAAACGAAAAAACTGCAGGAGCTTATCCCTGCTGACTATAACCCGCGAAAAGATCTGCAGCCTGGTGATCCAGAATATGAAAAACTCAAACGCTCCATCGATGAGTTTGGTTATGTCGATCCCATCATCTGGAACAAAAGAACCGGTAGAATCTGTGGAGGACATCAGAGATTTAAAATTTTGAAGGCCCAGGGTGTAGAAGAAGCCGAAGTAGTGATCGTCGACTTCGACGAGGAGAAGGAGAAAGCCTTCAATATTGCTCTCAACAAGGTAAATGGTGATTGGGACAAGGACAAGCTGGCCCTGCTGATCACCGATCTGCAGGCCTCGGACTTTGATGTATCTCTGACCGGCTTTGACCCTGCGGAGCTGGATGATCTGATGGGCAGCGACAGTGATGCAAAAGACGATAACTTTGATGTGCAGGCTGAATTGGAGAAGCCTGCTTTTTCTTTGCCCGGAGATATCTGGACCATCGGAAAACACCGAGTCATCTGTGGGGATTCAACGGACCCAACGGTCTTTGAACGACTGCTCCAGGACACCAAGGTCAATCTGGTGTGCACCGATGCTCCCTATTTCGTCGATCTGAACAGCACGTCCGGAAAGATCAAAAACGACAACCTCAACGACAAGGAAGCCTACGAATTCCTGATGAAGGTCTTCACCAATCTCAAAAACGCCATGGCTATTGATGCTTCCATTTACGAGTTCTACGCGACGATGAAATCCAGAATTTTCTATGACGCATTCGAAGATGCTGGTTTCAAAGTCGGAGCAGGTCTCGTCTGGAAGAAACCTCGGGCTCCCTTCATGCGAACCGACTGGAAATTCAACATGGAGCCCATCATCTTCGGCTGGCGAAAAGATGGAAAGCACAAATGGTATGGCGACCAGAAGCAGACGGCTGTGTTTGAATTCGACGGAATTAAGGATTCCAAAAAAGACGGACACGGCCATCCATCTTCCAAGCCAATCCCGCTGATTGCTTATCTGATTGAGCAGTCCACTGCGACCAACGGACTGGTGCTGGATTGCTTCCTGGGTTCTGCTTCCACCCTGATGGCCTGCGAACAGATCAATCGCATCTGCTACGGCATCGAGCTGGAACCGAAGTTTGTCGATGTAGCCGTCAAGCGATACATCGAGTACACGGGTTCTAACCAGGATGTGTTTGTCATTCGTGATGGTAAAAAGCTCCCGTACTCCGCTGTTGTTCCTGCTTCGGAAGAGTCGGAATAAAGTGCTTTATCTATCGGTCTTTTTCCTAATTATAGCTTGCTATGTATCTCCTTTAGAGTGATATATACAGTGCCCGGAGGGCAAGGGAGAACAAGCATGAAGAACACAGCGAAACAGATCGAAAACATGAAGAAACAGACGATTGGGGTCGAGATCGAAATGGCAGGCATTACTCGCAAGGCAGCCATCAAGGTCATCGCAAAGTACTTCAACACCGAAGACACCATCGAACACCAGGGTGGCGGATACGACCGCTACACCTGCGAAGACAACCAGGGCAGAACCTGGCAGATCATGAAGGACGTCAGCATCCAGGACACCTTCAGCAAGCAGACCGAGATGGTTACCCCGATTCTTCACTACGAAGACATCGAAACCCTGCAGGAGCTGGTCAGAGCCCTTCGCAAACGCGGAGCCATTTCCAACCCGGAACACGGATGCGGAGTTCACATCCACATCGGAGCCGACGGCCACAACGCAAAAGCCCTGCGGAATCTGGTCAACATCATGGCAAGCCATGAAGCCCTGATCAAAGAAGCCTTGAACCTCGACAACGCACGCGTTAGACGCTATTGCCGGATGGTTGACCAAGACTTCCTCGAAAAGCTCAACGACAAAAAGCCAGCCACCATGAGCCAGCTTGCAGACCTTTGGTACGCAGGAACCTGGGGTTCCAGAAACGCCCACTACAACGAATCGAGATACCACATGCTTAACCTCCACGCCACCTTCACCAAGGGAACCATCGAGTTCAGACTTTTCCAATTTGACAACCCAACCGAAGATCGCAAGGGCGGCCTTCACGCAGGACAGCTCAAGAGCTACATCCAGTTTTGCCTGGCACTGAGCCAAATGGCCAAAGATGCCAAGAGCGCTTCCCCAAGGCCACAGCAGAACGAAAACCCCAAGTACGCGATGAGAACCTGGCTCCTTCGCCTGGGCTTCATTGGAGAAGAATTCAAAACCGCACGCGAAACCCTGACGAAGAGACTGAGCGGAAACGCAGCCTTCCGGATGGCTTAAGGAGGACAACATGAAAAACTACGCAGCCTACGGCAGCAACCTCAACATCGGTCAGATGAGCCACAGATGCCCAGGAGCCAAGCTCCTGGGTACTGCCTGGCTTGAAGACTGGCAGCTTCTCTTCAAAGGAAGCAAGACCGGTTCCTACCTGACGATCGAACCAAAGAAAGGCAGCCGGGTCCCACTTGGGATCTGGAAGGTGAGCAAAGCCGATGAGCAAATGCTTGATATCTACGAAGGCTGCCCGGACTTTTACCAGAAGTACGAACAGACGTTGAACGTGTGTCTGGAAGGTGGAACCACCAAACGTATGAAGGTCTTCTTCTACGCAATGCCCACCAGTGCAAAACTGGGTCTTCCCTCCAGGCGCTACCTTCTGGTCTGTCTTGAAGGCTACCGGGGCTTCGGATTTGACTCGGCCTTTTTAGAAGAAGCCTTGAGGGCTTCAAGGAGAACGAAATGAAAGACATCCCTGCAACAACCCAGATCTGTCCACGGTGCGGACGAAAGTACAAAGAACCGCCTGCTATTTCCAGGCAGGACAACAAAACGGAAATCTGCCCCTTGTGTGGGACCAGAGAGGCTCTGGACGCTCTTGGAATTGACCGGCTGGAGCAAGAACACATCCTTTGTACCATCGATTTCTACAGCCATCAGGCACGCAAAAACAAGAAGTAAACCGGTAGAATCAGAGAAAGAAAAAGCTCTGATTCTGCTTTATTTATCGCTGATTTGCTTGCTATGTATCTTCGTTAGAGTGATATATACAGTACCAAAACGGAGGACAGAACAATGACAAACAAAGAAGCAAAACATCAGGTATTCATGGAGGCGCATGCAAGATGGCTGGCCAACCAGGAGAAACATTACGGATACAACGAGAACGTTGGAAAATACCAGGACGACCTCAACGAGATGGTTTGGGCAGACTGGGAATTCACCGAAGCCCACGAAAAACTCTGGAGCGACTACATCAGATACTTCGAAGAAGGCATCAGCCCCTACAAAGCAAAGCTGAGCAAGAAAGAAATCGAACGCCGCCTGGAAAAGAAAATGGACGACATGGTTCAGGCCGAGTTCAAACGCTACGCGAAAGCGACCTACTAGAAAGCAATACCCAAAGGCCTGCGGGCCTTTTTAGATTGGAGGTTTCCTTATGGCAATGCGAAAGCTGAAAAAATACAAACCTACAAAGTTCAAGGCTCGCACATCTTATTACGATAAGGAAGCAGCCGACTATGCGGTTAACTTTATCCAGTGCCTGTGCCACACCAAAGGAACCTGGGCTGGTAAACCCTTTGAGCTGATCGACTGGCAGGAACAGATCGTGAGGGATCTGTTTGGAATCAAAAAAAAGAACGGTTATCGTCAGTTCAATACAGCCTATATTGAGATAGGAAAAAAGATGGGCAAACAAGTTGCGTTAAATACATTAATTCCTACTCCAAAAGGCTTTACCACGATGGGGGAGATCAAGGTTGGCGATACCGTATTCGATGAAACCGGATCTCCGTGTCACGTAGTGGCCAAGAGTCAGGTCGATTTTGACGAGCAGGCCTATCGTATTGTGTTCAAAGATGGAGAGGTCATCGAAGCTGGTGAGAACCATCAGTGGATTGGAGAGAAGCATCAAAAACCGATAATGATGACAACCGGTGACTTGTACAGGTATTTCCAAACCAAATCCTACAATTTTCGGATTGCTGTCAATGGAGCGCTGGAAGCCCCTGAAGCGGAGCTGCCGATCGATCCATACCTGATGGGGTATTGGCTTGGTAACGGACATGCCACCAAGCCAGAAATTACTGTAAAGACTTCCGATGTTCCGGAAGTCCTTTTTAATGTCCAGCAGAACACTGTAGTCAACAACGCCTGGTTGAATGTTGGCGACTCACTAATTTTCAAAATCAACGAGCTGAAGCCAGTCCTGCTCAAGTCATTCCATGACAAAGTGATTCCGATTGAATATCTTCGTGCCTCTAAAGAACAACGGCTCCGCCTTTTGCAGGGATTGATGGACTCTGATGGATGTATCTCAGGAGTAAAAGGACAAGGAGTTTACTACTCCACAGAAAAGAGGTTAGCGGAAACAGTTAGTGAACTCCTGTGGACGCTGGGAATCAAAAATGCGATCACCTCAACTCCATCTACGCAACCGGCTAATAGGGATATGCCAAGCCAGGAATGTGGCAGAGTTGCTACCGGTGAAACCTGCTATATGATCAAATTCACCTGCTTTGACGATGTGAAAGTTGCTGGTCTATCCAGAAAACTAAAGAATCGGATTCCCAGAAATCCAACGACCAGATCCCATTTTCGATATATCGACTCGATTGAGAAAATCGAGAACCGAGGAATGCAATGCATCCAGGTGGATAGCCCGTCCCATCAATACTTGATTGGCAAAAGCTGTCTTCCAACGCACAACTCAGAGCTTGCAGCGGCCATTGCATTGCTCCTCACCTGCGGAGATGGAGAGCAGCGAGCTGAAGTGTACGGCTGCGCTTCGGATCGTCAGCAGGCATCCATTGTTTTTGATGTTGCTGCTGACATGGTCCGGATGTGTCCGGCTTTGAACAAGCGCTGCAAAATCCTCGCTTCTCAGAAACGGCTGGTGTATCTGCCCACGAATAGCTTCTATCAGGTTCTTTCCGCTGAAGCCTACTCGAAGCACGGCTTCAACATTCACGGAGTTATCTTCGATGAGCTACATTCCCAACCAAATCGAAAACTACACGACGTTATGACCAAAGGTTCCGGGGATGCCAGGATGCAGCCCCTCTTCTTTCAGATCACCACTGCAGGAACAGATACCAACTCGATCTGCTATGAGGTCCACCAGAAAGCTAAGGACATTCTGGAAGGCAGAAAGGTCGATCCGACCTTCTATCCAGTCATCTATGGAGCTGATCCGGATGATGATTGGACCGATCCCAAGGTGTGGAAAAAAGTTAATCCCTCCTTGGGGATTACCGTTCCAATTGAAAAAGTCCAGGACGCTTGTGAATCCGCTAAGCAGAATCCTGCTGAAGAGAATGCGTTCCGGCAGCTAAGACTTTGCCAGTGGGTCAAACAATCCATCCGCTGGATGCCAATGGACAAATGGGACCTTTGCGCTTTCCCCGTTATCCCGGAAGAGCTCGAAGGCCGTGTTTGTTATGGAGGCTTGGACCTTTCCAGTACCACCGATATCACCGCCTTTGTTCTGGTCTTCCCTCCTATTGAGGAGGATGAACCATATCAGATCCTGCCGTACTTCTGGATTCCAGAAGACAGCCTGGATTTGCGTGTAAAGCGGGATCATGTTCCCTATGATATATGGAAGAAGCAGGGCTACCTGGAAACTACCGAAGGAAATGTTATTCATTACGGATTCATCGAGAAGTTCATCGAGCGGCTTGGTGAAAAGTTCAACATCAAGGAGATTGCTTTTGACCGCTGGGGTGCTGTTCAGATGGTTCAGAACCTCGAAGGCATGGGCTTCACCGTCGTGCCCTTTGGCCAGGGCTTCAAGGATATGTCTCCGCCAACCAAGGAGCTGATGAAGCTAGTGCTGGAAAAGAAGATAGCCCATGGCGGACATCCAGTTCTTCGCTGGATGATGGATAACATCTTTATTCGTACTGACCCTGCGGGTAATATTAAAGCAGATAAGGAGAAGTCCACAGAGAAGATCGACGGTGTGATTGCCACTGTCATGGGGTTGGACCGTGCTATTCGCTGTGGAAACATCAGCACCGAGAGTGTGTATGACAGTCGAGGTCTGCTGGTGTTTTAAGGTAAATTCTATGATCAACCTCGAAAATGGAAGATGGATTTGGATTTTCTACTATGCGTTCTTTTTGCTTATCTTTGTGTACGACCTCGCCAGGTGCTTCAGAGTCAGGAAGATGAAGCTGGTTCCGCTTTTGGGAGCGGTGCTCGCCATTATTGCTCCTGTCTGGTTCTTCTTTTTTGCGATCGGGAGAGGTCCTGCTGGTCCGAATGAGTTCATTTATTTATATCAACAATTAATTGTAGATGACAGTTCAGCCTGGGTTAGTCTTGCTTTATTCATTTTGACAATTCTCCTGTTTGTTTGGAGCATCTTCTTACCGTCCAAAGTAAGAAAGAACCAAAAGCGCCACTGAAAAGTTGGATTTCATCCGATCATGAAATAAATCCAACCTCCTTGGATTCTAAACTTTTTCTAAACAACGAAAAAGTCACGACTTTGTCACTACTAATCTGTAGACTCGTCCTCATGAATCAAGAATTATTCATGAACGCTCTTTCGAGCCTGCTGGTTGTGTCGGATTATGCCGAGTATCTCGATACCCGCAGAAGCTTCATTATCGACAATCTTTGCAAACTCGGCTATCCAGAGGATGCTGCCGTCTCTTACTTGATGTCCTGCGGAGCCATTGAACAAGAACGTGCTGAACAGTACCTAAACGAAATTGAGCTTCAAGGTTTGAGTGAAGAATTCGAGCAGTGGTCAGATCAGGATGAAGTCATCGAGGAAAGGAAACAAGGAATTCTGGCTACGCTGTCTTTGGGAATCAGAGCTCTGAACCATCCTCACCGTTTCCACTAAATAAACTCTGGACTATTGTTTCCCGAACATCTGCAATCACTGAAATGTTGGAGACTTTTCTTACAAACTTTCTGGGCACAGGGAATAGTTATTCTATATGGGACCGGTATCATCTGCCCATGAAAAATGAAGAAATCAAAAGATACGGGCTCGCCATGTGGCTCGATCGCCAGACAGATCTGGTTCTCTGTGACAAACCCAGCATGTTGTTTTCCTTCCTTGAGGCAAACCGTCTCACGGACCAACTGAAGACAGCTTTTCTGGTTCGCCTTCAGAAGACTATTGTTCTTTTTCAGGAAAGAGCGGTAGCAAATTCTGATCTTTCGGAATTCAAGAAAGCTTTGATTCCTTATATTGAATCTGAGGAATATCCCGTTTACAACGAGGAGCACTTCCATCCTCTGGCGGAATACTTGGCCGCTTCTGTGACAGAAAATTATGAATCCGTCGATGCAGACGCTATCCAGAAACGCTTTCCGGAGCTGGAACTTTGCTTCTGAAAACCGACAAGTCTGTTCAGACTACCAACACCTCATCACGAGGTGTTTTCTTTTTGGAAAGGAGAAACCATGAAACTCAAGAATCTGTTTCATCGAAAAGTCAGAGACCAGACCGCAGGAGCTGGTTACCGCTTCTTCCTGGGAACTTCCACTTCCGGAAAGCGAGTCAACGAACGCTCCTCCATGCAGATGACGGCAGTCTATTCGTGTGTGCGAATTCTCTCTGAAGCCATCGCTTCTTTGCCACTTCAAGTCTATGAGCAATCTGACAACAGCTCCCAGAAAGCCAGAGACCATCCTCTGTACTTTCTGCTGCACGATGAGCCTAATCCGGAGATGACCTCGTTCATCTTCCGGGAAACTTTGATGACCCATCTGCTGCTTTGGGGAAACGCCTATGCGCAGATCATCCGAAATGGCAAAGGTGAAGTCGTGGCACTATATCCGCTGATGCCAGATCGCATGAAGGTCGACAGGGACGACAGCGGACAACTCTACTATGAATATCAGGTCTCGAAAGCCGATCCGGCAGTCAACAAATCCGGAATGGTCAGGCTGCATCCGCATGATGTTCTTCATATCCCTGGTCTAGGCTTTGATGGCCTTGTCGGTTATTCACCGATTGCGATGGCCAAGAACGCCATCGGAATGGCGATAGCCTGTGAAGAATATGGAGCGAAATTCTTCGCTCATGGCGCCGCACCTTCCGGAGTCCTCGAACACCCTGGAACGTTGAAAGATCCATCCCGTGTTCGTGAAAGCTGGCAGGCTACCTTCGGTGGCTCATCAAACTCTGGTAAGGTAGCTGTGTTGGAAGAAGGTATGAAGTACACCCCAATCTCCGTACCACCCGAGCAAGCCCAGTTTCTGGAAACACGTAAGTTTCAGATCAACGAGATCGCCAGAATCTTCCGGGTGCCTCCTCACATGGTTGGAGATTTGGAGAAATCTTCCTTTTCCAACATCGAGCAGCAGTCCTTGGAGTTTGTGAAATACACGCTTGATCCCTGGGTTTCCCGTTGGGAACAGGCAATGACCAAGGTGCTCTTCAGTGAGGATGAAAAGCAGAACTTCTCCATCAAGTTCAATGTGGATGGCTTACTTCGTGGCGACTATCAGAGCCGTATGAATGGGTATGCCATTGCCAGACAAAACGGCTGGATGTCCGCCAACGACATCAGGCGTCTGGAAGAACTCGATCCGCTGCCTGCTGAGGCTGGTGGCGATCTGTATTTAGTGAACGGAAACATGCTCCCACTGGAAAAAGCTGGGGGCTTTTATTCTGGAAAGGAGAGAAGTGAATGAAATTCTGGAAATGGGTCCGAAATGAAGCCGATCCTGAACTGGAACCGGAAATCCAGGAAGCAAGAACCCTTTTTCTCAACGGGACCATCGCGGAAGAAACCTGGTTTGATGACGAGGTTTCTCCTAAGCAGTTCAAAGATGAGCTGATGGAAGACGATGGTGACATTGCAATCTGGATCAATTCTCCCGGTGGAGATTGCTTTGCCGCAGCACAGATTTACAACATGTTGTCGGAATATCCTGGCAAGGTCACCATCAAGATTGATGGCATTGCCGCATCCGCTGCTTCTGTGATTGCGATGGCTGGCGATGAAGTCCAGGTTTCTCCGGTGTCGATGCTGATGATTCACAACCCAGCCACCATGGCCATGGGAGATGTGTATGAGATGAAAAAGGCTGCGGCAATGTTAGCCGAGGTCAAAGAATCCATCATCAACGCCTATGAGAGAAAAACCGGACTGGCAAGAACGAAGATTTCAAAGCTGATGGACGATGAAACGTGGATGGATGCCGGCAAAGCTATAGAGCTGGGGTTTGCCGACAGTCTCATGAATCGAAAAGACGAACAGACAGATACTGGCATGGAGATTTCGAACTCCATGCTTTTTTCGTCGCGAAAAGTCATGAACAGCTTTGTCAACAAGCTCAAAAAGGAACGGAAGGATCAGGTCTCTTCTGCTTCGCTTCTCGAACGACTGGACCTGATGAAAACATGGAGGGATGACAATGAATAAACTGATGTCGCTGATTGAAAAGCGAAACGCAGCCTGGAACGCTGCCAAATCCTTTGTGGAAACCAAGCAGGATTCTGATGGACTGCTTTCCAAAGAAGATGCCAAAACCTACGCTTCTCTGGAAGCCAAGGTCAAAGACTACAGCGCAGAGATTGAACGAGTGCAGGCGATGGAGGCTCTGGAAAATGAGCTCAACCGTCCCCTGAGTGCTCCGCTGACCACTAAGCCGGAAACCTACTCTGCCAAACCGATGAACATTCGTGAGAGCAAAGACTATAAAGACGCTCTGCTGTCCGCTTTCCGTTCCAACTTCAAGAACGTCTCCAATATTCTGCAGGAAGGGACTGCAGCCGATGGCGGATACCTGGTTCCGGTAGAGTATGACAACCGCCTGATTGATGTTCTGACTGAAGAGAACATCATGCGAAAACTGGCCACCACCATTACCACGGCAGGTGAGCACCGAATCAATGTGGCTGGTTCTAAGCCTGCCGCTTCCTGGATTGATGAAGGAGACGCACTGACCTTTGGAGATGCAAAATTCTCTCAGATCCTTCTGGATGCACACAAGCTGCATGTAGCAGTCAAAGTCACCGAAGAACTGCTCAACGACAATGCCTTCAACCTTGAGGGATACATCATTGACGCCTTTGGCAAAGCACTGGCCAATGCGGAAGAGGATGCCTTCCTGAACGGTTCCACCACCGGAAGACCTACCGGCATTTTTGCGGAAACCGGTGGCGGTACTGCCGCGCTCACCACAACTACTCTCAAAGCAGACGACGTGATCGACCTGGTCTATGCGCTGAAACGTCCGTATCGAAAGAACGCCGCGTTCATTCTCAATGACAAGCTGATCGCCAAGATCCGTAAGCTGAAGTATGCCGATGGCAAAGAATACATCTGGCAGCCAACTTTTGTAGATGGCGAACCGGACCGGATCCTGGGCTATCCGGTCTACACTTCCGCCTTTGCTCCGGAAGACAAGATCGCCTTTGGTGACTTCTCCTACTACAACATCGGAGACCGTGGGAGCCGCTCTTTCTCTGAACTGCGTGAGCTGTTTGCGGGAAATGGCATGGTAGGTTTTGTAGCCAAAGAGCGTGTTGATGGAAAACTGGTACTGCCGGAAGCCGTTCAGATTCTGACTATCGGATCCGGTTCCTGATAGAAGGTGACAGAGAATGATTACTCTTGAACAGGTCAAAGAATGGCTAAAAGTGGACCAGGACGATTTCGACGAGCTGACTGGGGAATTGCTTCAGTCAGCTTCTTCTATTTGTTCGGATGTACTCCGTCTGAAATCAGTCGACGATCTCGAACCGACACCGCTCAACAAGATCGCCATTCTGTTTACGATGTCCTATCTGTTTGAACACCGCGAAGATGCAGATCTCAACCAGTTGAAAACCAACCTTCGCGCATTACTTGAACCAGACCGAAAGGCGGTGTTCTGATGCGAATCGCTGATCTCAATCGAACCGTCACAATCCAGAAGCTGAATTCATCGGCCAATTTTTATGGGGATGCTCCTGAAATCGAAACCTCCTTTTCTACCTGGGCGCATGTGATGGATAAGGGAATCAGTGAGACTGATGGAAATGGTCATGTTCACGAAGCTCGAGAACTGCTGATCACACTCCGCTCTTACCGCAAAACAAGAGCTATCCGACCGGACATGTATCAGTTGTTCTATATGGAAGAACTCTATGACATCACCCATGTAGAGCTTGATTCTGACTCTGATCGTTTCGTCATACTTCATGCCAGGAGGAAAAGTCACAAAAGTGGAACTCCCGCGGCAATTCCTTAGAGCTTGGGAAATATACAGAACATGTTTTTCTGAGAGAGCATGTTTGTGTGTATTTGAAGCACTCACAGAATCTCTGCTCTCCCCAAATAGTGGTGGAGTTATCAGACCATTGCGGATAGTTCCACTCTATGAGGGATAGTCTCTGCTCTTACAGTGCTGAAAAAATGTCTGCTCTCCCCAAATAGTGGTGGAGTTTCCAGACTATCGCGGATAGTTCCACTCTATGAGGAATAGTCTCTGCTCTTACAGTGCTGAAAAAATCTCTGCTCTCCCCAATAGTGGTGGAGTTTCCAGACTATTGCGGATAGTTCCACCATAAGAGATATTTAGAATTTATACAGGTTTATTGAAATATTCGGAAGGAGAAAAGATCATGCAAGCAACAGATCTGCAAGCCCTTCTTAAAGACTGTCCGTATCCCATCACCTGGCACCATTTCCAAAGCGAACAGCAGTTACCCTTCGCGGTGTGGAAAGAAGACGAATCGGAAAATATCACATCCGATCTTTCCATGTTTCGCCTGCGAGATACATTCACCATCGATTTCTACTACGAAAGCTGGAGCCAGAAAAAGGCATTTGAAGAATATCTCACCTCACTGCCTCTTCTCTGGCAAAGAAACACATCTGATCTTTGGATTTCTTTGGAGCAGATGTACCTGTCCAGCTATTCCATCGAGGTAACTGTATGAGTGCAACCATAGATACACTTCGTGACTCCATCACTCTGGTGCTGGAAGACTGTGTTCGTCAGGCTAACAAAGCCAATGACGAAACCCTCGATCAGATCTCCAAAGAAGCACTGAATGTCGTTAAAGATAATGCTCCTGCCAGAGAAAACGGTGGGATCTACAAGAAGGGTTTGAAAAGAAAGAAAACCAAAGACGAAAGGGATGAACTCCAGTACACGCTCTATGCCAGCGGAATGGAGTCATCCCTTTCTCATTTATTGGAAAATGGCCACTTAACCAGAAACGGAGAAACCATCGTTCCAGGAAAGCCCCATTTTGCCAAAGGACAGGAATATGCTGCCAAAGAAATCGAGGCAGCCTTCATCAAAAACTACAGAAAGGAGTCTGAGTAATGGAAGAAAGAATCGCACTGGGTTCCGGAAAGATTTATCTCATTGAGCGGCCATCCACCCTGGAAACCGATCTTGAAAATCTCGACACTATGATCACGAAATACTGTGTGGCAGCTAATGAGTTTGGTGCTGTCAAGAACGGAGCCACGCTGACTTATACACCTACCAACTACACCGCCAGTGATGATCTGGGACGTTTCACCAAGACGATCGTCCAGGAAGAAGTCGTCACTTTAGGCTGCGGCCTGATCACCATTGGAGCCAACATGCTTAAAGTGCTGGTGGACACCGCCAGAACCGAAGAGACTACGGCTAATAAGAAGGTCATCAAGATTGGCGGTACAGCCAATGCGAAGAACGCCTCTTATCTCGTGATCTTCGAACACCTGGATGCTAAAGATGGAAACATCTATGTCATCATCGTCGGCCAGAATACCGCTGAGCTGCAGTTTTCTTTCCAGCCAGGGGCTGAAACGATCCTGAATCCGACCTTCACTGCGGAAGGTCTGGATGAAGACGGCACCAAGCTGATCATCGTGATGGATAAACCGGGAGGTGCTACTGAATGAAGTCCTTCAAATTTAAAAACGTCAAGAAAGTCACCTGGCCTGTTGAAATGCCAGATGGTACGCAGCTGACCATCCGTCAGCCCACTAAAGCGGATGCGGATGTGCTGCAGACGGTTCTCAATACAACCGATATCAGTGAAATCTATGCCGGAGTCACCTACATTCTCAATTGCAATAAAGAAGGCATCGTGATCGAACAGAATGAACTGGAGGCACTCTTTGACTACCAGGATCTGACAGCCTTCCTGCAGGGCTATACCGACTTCATTCAGGAAAGCTCCAACGCAAAAAACTAGAGCTGCCCTTCTATCCTGTCCAGGGCGAAGGGCAGCCCTATGACATTGAAACATTCTATGAACATATGGTCATGGAATACACCGGACTGAATTTCCATGAAATCGATCAACTGCTCTATGAAGAGTTTCTGCTTTATCGCAGGGACGCATACATCTATCAGATGCAGCAAACCGAGGATGGCAGAAAGTATTTGAGAAATTGCCTCCTGTATGAAAAGACAGAGCCGGATCGAGATTCCCTCTGGAAGCTGAAGGAGAAAGGAGTGAGATAATGGCTGGCAACATCAAAGGGATCACCCTTGAGATCAATGGTTCGACCACCAAACTGGTGGATGCCCTTAAAGCGCCCATCAAGCAATCCAAAGAGCTGCAGAGCTCTTTGAAAAACGTGAATGCGGCTTTGAAGCTCGATCCCAAAAATGTGGATCTGCTCAACCAGAAGCAGCAGCTGTTGTCCAAATCGATCGGCTCAACAAAGGAAGAGCTGGCTCTTTTAAAGGAAGCACAAAAACAATATGTCGCATCCGGTAAAGATCTGACAGGAACGGAATACACCGAGCTGGAGCGAAAAATCGCAGTCACTCAGCGAACGCTTGAGAATCTGGAAAACCAGCAGAATAACTTTAATGGCCGTGTTCAGGCCATGGGAATGAAACTGTCAGAGTTTGGCGAAAAGACAGAGAAAGTCGGAACCGCCATGCTTCCAGTCACGGCTGGTGTATCCGCTTTAGCAGCTGGTTCTGTTGCAGCATTTAATGAGATTGATGAAGGCTATGACATCATCATCACCAAGACCGGTGCGACGGGTGAAGCCGCTGAGTCTTTGCAGAAAAGCATGGATACTGTATTTGGCTCCCTTCCCACCACCGCTGCAGATGCCGGAACTGCGATTGGAGAGGTCAACACCCGCTTTGGCCTGACCGGAGACTCTTTGGAGCAGCTCTCCTCGCAATTCATCCAGTTTGCGCAGATCAACGAAACAGACCTCAACGGAGCTATTGGTTCCGTTAATAAGAACTTGCAGGTCTTCGGATTGGGTGCGGAAGACGCTCAGGGTTATCTTGGCCTTTTGACCACACAGGCCCAGGCAACCGGCATCTCCGTCGATGATCTGATGAATTCTGTGCAGAAAAATGGCCCCGTCTTCAAGGAGATGGGGCTTTCCATAGATGAATCGGTGAATTTACTCGCGCAGTTCGAAAAGAATGGCGTCAATGCCGATTCTGCTTTAGCTGGATTGAAAAAAGCGCAGCAAAACGCCACAGCTGAGGGAAAAACACTCTCCCAGTCTTTGGGCGAGACCATGCAGGCGATCAAAGGAGCAAGCAGCGAGACCGAGGCACTTCAAATCGCAACGGAGCTTTTTGGAAAGAAAGGCGCTCTCGAAATGACCCAGGCTATCCGTGAAGGCCGGTTCAGTGTGGATGATCTTTCCAGCGGTCTGGACGATTTCAAAGGCACTGTCACAGATACTTTTGAAGGAACCCAGGATGCGCCGGATAAGCTGACCACTGCTATGAACAACCTGAAAATCGCAGGTAAAGAGATCGGTGAAACTCTGCTTACTGCATTGGCCCCAATGTTTGAAAAGCTGGTCAACGCTGCCAAAAGACTGGCAGAATGGTTCTCCAACCTTTCGGACGGCCAGAAGCAGATGATTCTTGTTGCAGGCGGTGTTGCCGCTGCGATTGGTCCTGTTTTAATCGCAATCGGAAAGATGAGCGCTGGCCTGTCAGCTCTCATAAAGTATTTCGGTTCTGCCGAAACCATGGGCGGAAAACTCATCGCAGCCATTGGTGGAATCAGCGCTCCGGTAGTTGCAGTGGCTGCAGCAGTAGCCGCATTAGTCGCAGCGTTTGTTCACCTTTGGAATACCAATGAAGAATTCAGAAACAATATTATGGAGATCTGGAACTCTATCGTTGAAGCATTCCAGAACTTCTTTCAGGGGATCGTTGATCGACTGAATGCTTTAGGCTTTCAATTCGAGGACATCACGGAGGTTTTGAAAACCCTCTGGGACGGTTTCTGTTCGTTCTTAGCTCCTGTGTTTAAGGGAGCGTTTCAGTTCATTGCTACGACTTTGGAAACTGTCCTCAATGTTTTGACCGGACTATTCGACGTTTTCTCCGGACTCTTTACAGGAAACTGGGATCTGGTTTGGCAAGGTGTGAAAGAAATCTTCGAGGGTGTCTGGAATGGAATCAAGGACTGGTTCGATAACATCCTCAATACGATGAAGGATATTCTTGATGTCGTCTGCGGTTGGTTTGGGACTACCTGGGAAGAAACCTGGAATGGCATCAAATCCTTCTTTGAAGGCATCTGGGATGGAATCTCCGGTTTCTTTTCCGGAGCGGTTGAAGGCATCAAAACAGCCGCTTCCAATGCCTGGAATTGGATTAGCGAGAAAACACAGTCCGTTTGGAATGGCATCAAGGACCACATCATCAACCCCATTTCCGACGCATGGAATAAGGTAAGTGAGGTCTTTGGAAACATCTACAACTGGATCAAAGATAAGATTGAAGGAGCCAGGGACATCGTTTCTGGTGCGATTGATGCCATCAAGGGATTCTTCAATTTCGAGTTCCACTGGCCCCATATTCCGCTCCCGCATTTCAGTATTTCTGGTTCGATCAATCCACTTGACTGGTTTGATGGTGGTCTTCCTTCCATTGGTATTGAGTGGTACGCTAAAGCCATGCCAAGCGGCATGATCCTTGATGGACCCAGTGTATTTGGAATGAGAGGAAACACACTTCTGGCTGGTGGTGAAGCAGGAAAAGAAGTCATCGTTGGTGCGAACTCCCTTATGGGGATGATCCATTCTGCTGTACAAAGCAGCATGATGACCCGATCTTTTGAACAGCCACAAGTTATGGAGATTGACTATTCTAGAATCGGTCAGGAGATGAAAAACGCTGTTCTAGAATTGAGCCTGGAAGCCAATCTTTCCATGGACGGTAGAACTCTTGCTAAACAGTTGGTGAAGCCGATTGATCAGGAATTTGCCAGATTGACGAGAGAAAAATTCAGATAACCTCAGCCTAACCCGCTGGGCTTTTTTTATGAAAGGAGGCAGCCATGAAACTTGGAGTCACATTCGACAATCTTTACCACACCTTCAAAGACTGGAAATTGCACTTCGCTGCTCTCCAGATCAACGAACCGGAGGTACAAACCTATCAGCTGTCCATTCCAGGTCGTGATGGTGTTCTCGATCTGACGGATGCGCTTTATGGAAAGACAACTTACCTCAACCGTACAATCACCATGAACTTCTGGACGGAATTTGACCAGAATGGCCATCTGCAATCCGAGCTGATGAACGCTCTGCACGGAAAGCGGATGGCTTTTATCTTGGACAATGACCCGGAATATTGCTGGACAGGCCGTATCTCTGTCCATGTTCAGAAGAATTGTCCCGCCATTACCGAAGTGATGATAACCGCGGATTGCGAACCCTATAAACAACCAGTCACCAAACTGGGAGCCCCGCTGGAAAGGAGTCTTTGATGTTTACCGTTTATTCAAATTCTATTTGCCTCATGGACCCTTCCATATCGCTGCTGCTGATTGATCCTGTATTAGACCTTGCCATGAATGAAGCTGGGTCTTTTTCTTTCTCCATTCCTTCTTCGCACCCGGCTTATGAAGCGATAGAACATGGCATGCGGATTATCGTTTCCAAAGATGACGAGCCAATATTCTATGGACGCGTCAATCGCATCGAGACGGACTTCTACAAAACAAAGTCTGTAGAAGTCCAGGGTGAGCTGTCTTATCTGGCTGACACGATTCAGCGTCCAGCTGAATATCACGAAATGTCTGTTCGCGGTTTTATCCAAACCCTGCTAAACCATCACAACGAACAGTCAGATGAAACCTTCGAGCTGGGCATGGTGAATATCACCGATCCGAATGACTCGCTCTATCGCCATACGAACTATGAAGACACGCTGTTTTGCTTGATGGATAAAGTCATCAATCGCCTGGGTGGGATTCTCCAGATTCGGCATGAGAACGATCACCGCTATCTGGACATCTTGAGCAGCTACCCCCGTGTTTGTGGACAGCAGATCCATTTCAGGGAAAACCTGATGGATTACGTCTGTAACAGCGAATCGACGGAACTGGCAACAGTTGTCATTCCTCTAGGTGCAACTTTAGAAGACCGTCAGATTGAAGCCCTGGAAGAGAGAGTTTCCATTGCCGCCGTCAATAACCAGAAAGACTACCTGGAAGCACCAACAGCTATTGCCAAGTACGGACGAATCTGCAAAGTCGTCACATTCGAAGATATCCACACGCCTTCGCTACTGAAAACCAAAGGTCAGGAATGGCTGGAGCACAACCAGTACGAAGATCTGCAATTGGAGGTCAGCGCGGTCGATCTCTCGATGCTGGATGTGAATGTCGATGACTTCCGACTGCTTGATCGCATCCGGGTGCAGTCCGACTATCATGAGATGAATGAAGTCTTCCCGCTGACCAGCATGACGATTCATCTGCTGCAGCCAGATCAGAATCTGTATCACCTTGGTGGAAAACCGGTCTCCTTTACCAGCAGCTCCAGAGCCTCCCAGGTTTCCATCACCCAGAAAGTACAGGCGCTTAGAACACCAAACTCTCTGCTGGAAGAGGCGAAAGAACAGGCGACACAGCTTCTGACCACATTCGGCAAATACGGACATGTCGTTCAAGTCCAGGATGAGCAAGGACAGATTCAGGAAATCTGCATCATCGATACGGAAGATCTGGAAACCGCTCAGAACGTCTGGCGATGGAACATGGGTGGTCTTGGCTTCTCGTCCAACGGCTATGCCGGGCCTTATCAGACAGCCATGACCATGGATGGAACCATTGCCGGTAACATGGTCGCTGCAAATTCCATTGCAGCAGAAAAGCTCGACATCTCCTATCGAACGAGTGTCGAGCAGAATATCTCGGACAGTCTGGCTGCAGCCAAAGCAGATACATCCGAGAAGCTCAAAGCTTACTGGACACAGGTGGAGACAGAATCACGGATCACCAACGCCATGGACTCCATCAGTCTTTCCGTTTATCAGCAGGCTAAGGACTATACAGATGGTCAGTTTCGAGAGCAGCTTGCTCAGTACTATTCCAAAAGCGAGATTGACCTGAAGACGGATTCAATTCAGCTGCAGGTTTATCAAGAGTACGCATTGCCAAACAACCTGCTTCCGTATACAGCGGATTGGGGCAGCACATACACCTGGAAACGGCATGCCAATTGTGCGGTCTCAACCAACTATGTAAGTGGAGCAAAGACGATGCAATTCGACGATTCCATCTCTGGAGATGTGGAGATCCTGACATCTCAGGGAATCAGCATTTCATTCAATCAGAATCACTACTACACCTTCAGCGCCTACATACGAGGAGCACAACCCTCACCGGTAACCATTGAAATCCGTACTGGAAGAAAACTGCTGGAAGCTGTGAAAACAACCAACAGCAGCAGCACCATGACTCTTGAAGCAGATCAGACAACCGGTGTGATTGCCGCCACCATTAAACCGCCTTCCTATGATTACCGGATCTCGATCACTTTCCGCGTGGGGAGCAGCGCATCGCCCTCAACGTTCGGGATCACGCTCAAGAAGACTGGAGCACCTGGCACATCTAATTTCGTAACGTTCTCCCGTTTCAAACTGGAAGAAGGACAGAAAGCGACGGACTATCAGAAAAAGATGTCGGAATTGACCACCATGCAGGCATCAATTCTGATGAACTACGATTCCATCGTTTCGACCGTTTCCACCAAGGTTGGAACCAGCCAGATCGCTTCCTATATTCAACAGAATGCTGAAGCAGTTCGCATCGCCTGGAGCAATATTTCCAATTACATCGAATTCAGCGGCGGGACGATCAATATCTTCTCCGCCTCTTCAAAGACAGCTGCCAATCGGCTCATGCAGCTTGGTCAAAGCGGAATGACTTTCTGGCGTGACAGCTATAACCTGGGACGAATCGGTGTCAATTCTTTCACGGGCTATTCTTCAGCTCGAGGACTCGTATTCGATCTTGATCCTGATGGCGCTTATATGGCCTGGGCGGCTAAAGTCAGCAGCTCTGGAAATTATATTGTCCAGATGCTCTATGCAAATAAGAGCTTTGGTGATTATGTTCGTGATCATCTCTACTTCAGCTGTGAAGTAGACTTTTTCGACAATGCCGACTTTCATTACCACCACCTGAAAAACTGCAATCTGCAGCAGCCGGATATTGTCAACAGCAGCGGGTATTCCGGTTTTGGCAGCTGGTCATCTCCCACCAGCATCAAACTGCCAATTTCCATCAATTCAGATGGAACCGTTCAGGAGTGGTACAACTGCAAAATCTCAGGAGGTGTGATCTATTGAGTGAATATATATTCCCGGCATGCAGCCAGGCGGATGAAGTCCAGCCAATGGACCATTCAGTTCAACAGCGGACGCAATCTGTCGTGACACAAGAGGAACTGAAAGGAGCAACCGATGAAATTAACCAACGCACAAATCTTCGACTTAGCCTGCTCGCTGGAAGGGCTGATGGAACAGACACTTCCGGTGAAACTGGCGTTTCAGATCAGTCAGATCTTTTTGAGTCTTGAAAGTCTGAGACGTTCTATCGCTCTGGTCATTGAGAAATTGCCCAAAGGCGAAAATGGAGTTCCGGAAGAAGAGCCGTTCACGGAATTGCTGGCGATCGAAAATGAGGTGGCCATTGAGCCCATTGATTCTGAAGAGCTTTTTAAAGCGCTGGACACCATGACGCCAAAGCAAGCCATGGCATTGGTCCCTATTCTGAAAGGAGGTGGACAATGAGTATCCTGCCATTACAAATCAGTCAGCGCGTTCTGACTGGTTCTGATCTCAATCCGATCTTTTCCGGAGCGCAGAATATCGACTCGATCAAAGTCACTTTTGATGCTGAGTGGAGCGGATTTACCAAAACAGCGGTCTTTTCCAGAAATGGACTGGACTGCTATTTTTCTGATCTGGACAATTCTGGCCAGACCCTTATTCCTACAGCTGTCCTGGAAGAGTCCGGAACGATTTTCATTGGCATCATGGGCGAGAAAGGAAACCAGAGAATCACATCCTCCCTCGTTCGATACCGTGTTGGTGTGGGAGCCAGTGTAACGGATCTTCTTGATCCCGATGCGGTTCATTCTTTGATGGATCTGGTGAACGAGGCTCTTGCGGATACTGGTGGTATTACCGGAAAGCGGACAGGAACAACCTTCACACCTTCCGTTTCTTCTGCTGGCGTCATCTCATGGACCAATGATGGTGGACTGGATAATCCAAGTCCGGTCAATATCAAAGGTGAACAAGGAGTCGGCGTACAGTCAGTCTCTGTTTATCTAGCCAGATCGACAAGCAGCACCTCCGCACCAACCAGCGGCTACTCGATAAGTGTCCCGACGCTTACGTCTAGCTACCGCTATCTTTGGGGCTATTTACGATTCACGCTGACCAATAACCAGACAACAGAAACAGCCAAAATGATCATGGGTGTTTACGGAAATACAGGAGCACAAGGCCCCTCCGGCGTTTCACCAACCCTGAGTGCAACAAAAGCGGATAAAACAACAACCATTACGATCACAGATGTTAATGGGACCAGAGAGCTCGCTCAAATCCTAGACGGAATCGATGGAACCGATGGAAGTGATGTGGCAAGCAAGATCACAAGCATTGTCCAGTACTATTGCAGGTCTTCGAGCAATTCAACAGCTCCTACTGCCACTTCCGGATGGAGTACAACCCTTCCAACCCTGAGCTCTTCTTATCCGACGATGTGGACGTACTTCAAAGTGAACTACGAGGACGGTTCAAGCGTAGACAGCCAACCCGTGCTGATTGGAAATTACAACGAACGGTTAAGCTCTGTGAGCGCCTATTTCCAAGTTACCTCGACTTCCGATACGCCCTCAAGCTCTGCTTCGGGATGGACAACATCGGTTCCAACCCTCACATCCGGCAGTCCTTATCTTTGGTGCCATCTACGCTTTACCTTCTACGCCCACCGTGCCACTTCGACACACCTCGTCTGCTCGAATGTGTTTCTGCTGCGGACTTACCAGGCATCAGGTTCGGCATCGGGTCTGGTCTTGAATTACACCGGATATCAAAGCACGTTGGATACAACCCAAGGCGACGCAGCATTATCTGCTATCCAGATGGGAATCATGCCGGTGATCTTCACCAACAACAACTACTACCAAGTCATCTTTGTCGAGCCGTATGAGGTCTGTGGCCAAAAATGCTTGAAGTTGTACTATCCATCCACATCGTGTTCGTCCACTTGCATTCTCAACTGTATTGAGTGGAGAACATCGGCCTAGGAGGTGATAAGGATGGTCGATATCAAAATTGTCGCTTCCCGCCAGCGTCAGGAGATGGTGGAAAACTTACGGGATGCGTTGGAACTTACAGATCAGGATATTTTCTATGATGAAAGTGCCGAAACCGGAAACCCCTATCTTCCAGTCAAGCAAACCTGGCTGCTTCCTCATGAAGAAGGAGTTACCCACCGAGTCGTGTTGAACGATGATGTCCAGGTATGTAATGGATTCAAACAGATCATTGAACAAATAACGCAGTCACATCCGGATTGTGCCTTTTCACTTTTCACTATGGCCTTTGACGGAGATTGTTACAACGGCTTCATTAGCGGACTGGATAGCCCCTATATCCGGCACGACTGGTCGATGTGGGGATGCGCCATTCTGCTGCCAATTGGTATTGTCGAAGAATGCTTCAACTATATCGAGGCCGTCTTTGGAGAAGACGCTTTGGAAAGTCATGGAATCCTCAGCTTTCTCAAACACAAGCAAATTCCGGTGCTTTCCACAATTCCAGTAACGGTTCAGCACATTGGGGACGACTCTTTGTACGATCCCAGCCTTCCGGTGCGTCGAAGCAGTCGGTTTGAAGAAAATCCAACAGCAGATTGGACATCAACTCAAATTGAGAATCCTCCTGTGTTGGAATGGTTTAAGCCCAGGCAAACCGGAAAAGTTGAGAACCGGACTGACCGGATTCTGAATGTCTTGAGAGGAGTGAATGTTGATGAATGAAGACGATAAACTGATCCGCTTTTTACGAAATCTGATTGTCTTTCTGACCAAAGAGGTCGTAAACGCTGGTGGTGATCCAGCAGAGTTTGATCTTGGCTTTCCTGTGTACAAGCAGAATTCCACTTACAAGGCTGGTGAGATCTTCCGGGATCGGGAATCTGACCAGCCTTTTGAATGCCTTGTCGACTACGACGGCAACATTCATCCCGACTGGAATCAATCCGTAGCGACCATCTGGAAACCGTATCATGGCAAAGATAAGGATCATGCCTATCCCTGGGCAGCTCCTAGCGGTGCTCATGATCTGTATAAGTCTGGAGAGTTCATGACCTTCACAGATGGAGAAATCTACAAGGCACTGAGCGATACAGCGTTCAGTCCAACGGATCTTCCAACCGCTTGGGAAAAACAAGTATGAAAGGAGATGTTTCTATGAGCAGCAAAACGAAAACCTGGATCAAAGCAGCAGCCGTCCGCGCGATTAAAACTGTAGCGCAGACGGCTGTTGGCGTTATTGGAGCTTCCGCTCTGATTACCGAGGTCGACTTTCTTGTCGTCCTTTCTGCCTCCGCACTGGCTGGTCTGGTCAGCCTTCTGACTTCTGTAGCCGGTCTTCCGGAGGTGGAGAATGCCTGAACTGGAAACAAGCATTGTCTGGCTTGGAGCCATTGCAGGAGCGCTGTCTTCTATCGCGGCGCTCCTTTCTTTGGCTTTTAAGCCATTCCTGAAGCTCAAAGAGCGTGTGAGAGTCCTGGAAGATGAGATTCGAACTCTCAAAGATGAGCTGGCTGAGCACCAGGACAAGCTCAACAAAGACCATCACAGCTTTCTGCTGCAGCAGGATGTAAACCGGCTTCTGCTCGAGTCCACATCCAACCTGCTCAAGCACAACGTGGATGGCAACAATACCAAACAAATGATGGACTGCGCCAGACGAATCGATGATCTTGTTTTCGCCAGAGGCAGCAGCATTAAGGAGGAACTATGACCTATTCAACACTGATCAATGGATCGACACCGATCTACAATAAATGCAATCCGAGAACTTCCAAAATCACCAAAATTACTCCTCACCACATGGCGGGAAATATGGGTGCAGCTGCTTGTGCCAAGTATCATCGAGACAGCGACCGGCAGGCTTCTGCCAACTACTACATTGGAACCGACGGAACCATCTGGGGCGGTGTTCCGGAAGAGTTCAGAGCCTGGACGTCCAGCTCCTGGGACAATGACAACCATGCCATCACAATCGAGGTGGCCAATTCCTCGACTGGTGGAAACTGGCCAGTCTCCGATGCTGCATTCAATTCTCTGGTCAGACTGTGCAATGACATCTGCCAGCGGTATGGTATCGAGCTTTCCTGGACTGGAACTGCATCTGGAACGCTCACCTGCCATGATATGTTTGCGGCTACCAACTGCCCAGGTCCATACCTGAAATCGAAATTCCCAGAGCTGGTACGTCTGGTGAACAGCAGCACTGTGAGCAATGAGCCAATCAAAAAATCCGTTGATGTCATCGCAAAGGAAGTCATCAACGGAAAATGGGGCAATGGAGATGATCGGAAGAACCGGCTGACCGGCGCCGGATACGACTACAATGCCATTCAGGCAAAGGTCAACGAGCTGCTGGAGCAGAAAGCGAAACCTGCTGCTCCGGCAAAGAAGTCCAATGATGTGATTGCCCAGGAAGTCATCAATGGCAAGTGGGGGAACGGAAACGATCGGATCAACCGTCTGGAAGCGGCTGGATATGATCCGACTGCTATTCAGGCTCTGGTCAACCAGAAACTGGGGGCTGGAAAGAAGAGCGTTGATATAGTTGCCCGAGAGGTTATTGCAGGTAAATGGGGGAATGGTCAGGACCGTGTTAATCGACTGAAAAATGCTGGCTATGATCCAGCAAGCGTGCAGACGCGCGTAAACGAAATTCTGAAATAGTCAAACAGCCAGAAGGCTTCACCGTCAGTGGTGAGGCTTGCTAGCTGTTTTTGTGTTTATTCCATTTTGCTGACATTCACATTATCATTTCAACAAGTCATTTAGTTCGCTTCAAGATAAAACCATAGAGCACGGCAACCAAAAGAAATATCAAAACGCAACTAAAGGCTTTAGAAGTATCGCCTTCTTTAATCGCCATAATCAACTCCATAGCGACTAAGGTGAGCACAACGCTAAAACCGACTTGAATAATCCTAGTCCTTTTTACCATTTTTCCTCTATCTCCCATGGAATAGAAATCTGTCTCATGTGACAGCTATCGGCTTCGATAGCTGTCTATTGGCTTTCCATTTGAATCCTTCCATACTCGCCAGCCATTTACGTTGTTTCCCAGTACGACAACGCCAGCAATCGAAACGGAAGAACATGGAAGATCTTTCTGAAGGACATTATCTATGATTAAAGCATTCTTCCTATATTTATATGCTGATTCATATTCAGAAGGTGCACAGATACTGCCCTTTTTAAGCATCAGTTTTCCGTTCTTGATTTCGAGTTTCGCCTCGATCTTTCCAAAGCCCTTTCTATTCGAGCTTATCGTATAGATCCCGTTAGGGAGCAGACCGCTCTCCTCTTCTTCTTGTTTTTCTACCGCATTTTCAAAAGCATCTTCTTTCGTTCCTTCTTTAGGATAGATTTTCTTGCCATCGAACGCAGACAACAATTGGATCACCATTTCCAAATCTGCTGCGAATAGCTCTGTCTGTCCGATTCGGCTCTTGCTGAAAATGTTATGGAGCAAAGCTTCTTTTTCTATATATCCGTCCACTTCGATTGCAAACTGACGGGTTAAAGCTGTCACATTTGAATAGCCGTTCTTTTCGAGGTTATACATTCTCTCCTCAAACCTTGAGCTTCCGGTCCTGCCAATTTTGATCAAACCCGGAACAGCCGTAGACATTACATACAAAATCCCTCTCGCCATCATTAATTTCCTCTTAGCCAGATTCTGTTTTTGAAAGAATCTGGTTTTTTCTTGTCACAAATCTACCTTCCTCACGGCTACCCAGTGAAGGAGGTAATCATCATGGATGAATTCCAAAAAGAACTTCTCAATGTTCTGAACAGAATTGCCGACGCTCTTCACGCATCAAAGCCTGCTTCGGTCACTCCTACTGCACCCGAGCAGCCAAAGCTCTCGCTTGAAGAAGTCAGAGCAATTCTCGCTGAAAAATCCAGAGCCGGTTTTACAGCAAAGATTCAGCTGCTGCTTGAAAAGTATGGTGCAAGCAAACTTTCCAAGATTGATGCTGGACACTATCAGGCTCTTGTCAAAGATGTGGAGGAGCTGAAATGAGTCATAGCATACTTTCTCCATCCTCGTCCCATCGTTGGCTTCATTGTACGCCATCCGCAAGGCTTGAAGAACCCTATCCGGATACTTCCGGTCTTGCAGCCAAAGAAGGAACAGCCGCTCATGCCCTGTGTGAGTACAAGCTGAAGACAGCGCTCGGCATGAAGTCGACTCGTCCCGAATCTGATTTCCAGGATGAAGCAATGGAACAGCACTCGGACGAATACGTCTCCTGGATTCTGGAAACCATCAAGGATGAGATCAAACCGGTCATCATGATCGAACAGAAACTCGACCTGTCCGCTTACGTCCCAGAAGGCTTTGGAACGGCTGACTGCATTATTGCCAGTGATAACAAACTGCATGTGATCGACTTCAAGTACGGATTGGGTGTGTTGGTCAATGCAGAAAACAACACCCAGATGATGCTGTATGCACTTGGTGCTCTTGAACTATTCGATGCCATCTTCGATATCGATACCATCGAAATGACAGTTTTCCAGCCGCGCAAAGAAAACATCAGCTCCTGGACCATCACACCGGATGAGCTGAAAATCTGGGCTCATGAGGTTCTCAAGCCTAAAGCAGAACTTGCCTTTAACGGCAAAGGCGAACTTTGCAATGGTTCCTGGTGTCAGTTTTGCAAAGCTGCAGCCAAATGCAGAAAACGCGCAGAGGCAGCGCTGGAATTGGCCAAGGATGAATTCAAAGATCCAACAAGCCTTTCTGATGAAGAAATCGAAAAAATTCTTCCCAAGCTGGATGATCTGATCAAATGGGCAGAAGAGATCAAAGAGTACGCCCAGCACAAAGCCCTGCAAGGGAAAAAGTGGAATGGATTCAAGCTTGTCGCTGGCCGTTCCAATCGCAAGTACGTAAGTGAAGCCAAAGTCATCGCCGCCTGTCAGGCTGCCGGATTCACAGACATCTACAAGAAAAGTCTGAGAACCATCACAGATATGGAAAAAGTCATGACCAAGCCCGTCTTCCAGGAGATTCTAGGAAACCTGGTCACCAAACCAGTCGGAAAACCAACCCTGGTCCCTGTCTCAGACAAACGAAAAGAAATCGAATTTACGGAGGAAACTGAAAATGAAAGCAAACACTAAAGTCGTAACCGGTAAAGAAACCCGCCTGTCCTACTTCAACGGATGGAAACCTGTCTCCATCAATGGCGGAGATGAAAAATACTCTACCCAGATCCTGATCCCCAAGGATGACCTGGATACACTGGCCGCTATTGAAAAAGCGGTGGACGCAGCCATCGAAAACGGTCTGGCCAAATTCGGTGGCAAGAAGCCAAACAAACAGGCTATCAAGCTCCCACTGCGTGATGGCGATATCGAACGAGACGACGACGTCTATAAAGGCCACTACTTCCTGAATGCTTCCAGTACGGAAGCTCCACAGATCGTTGACCGTCGCGTTCAGCCAATCCTTGACCAGAGTGAGGTTTACTCCGGCTGCTATGCCAGAGTTTCTCTGAACTTCTACGCGTTCAACTCCAATGGCAATAAAGGTGTCGCCTGCGGTCTGGGCAACATTCAGAAGATCAAAGACGGTCCTCGTCTGGGTGGCAGAACAACCGCAAATGACGACTTCGTCAGTGAGGATGCCGACGATGACTTCCTCTCGTAGGCTGTTCATCGACATCGAGACCTCTTCTACGACCGACTTATCCAAAGCGGGCGTTTACCGCTATGCAGAGAGCGAGGATTTCCAGATCCTGCTCTTTGCATTTTCCTTTGATGGTGATCCTGTGGATGTGATCGACATGAGGCACTTTGAAGCACTGCCTGATTTTCTAATCGAAGCCATTCTCGATCCGGATGTGACCAAAGTGGCGCATAATGCGGCGTTTGAAAGAATCTGCCTCTCCCGGTATTTTCGCGATCTTGGAATGCTTGACGAATACGAGTTTCTTGACCCGGAAGACTGGCAATGCTCTATGGTACACGCAGCAACACTTGGACTACCGCTTTCTCTTGACCAGCTCTCTGAGGTTCTTCAGCTGGAACGACCAAAGCTCAAGGAAGGCAGAGCGCTGATCAAAATGTTCTGCAATGGTCCTGTTGAAAATGAAGATCCAGCAAAGTGGAGTCTGTTCAAGGAATACAACAGACGCGATGTGGAAGCAGAAATTGAGATCGAACGACGGTTGATAAAGTTTCCGGTCAGAGCGTCTATATGGACGGAGTACCAATTGGATCAACGAATCAACGATGCTGGTGTTCTGGTCGATATCAATCTTGCCAAAAATGCTCTGGAAATTAGTGAGACAGCCAAAGAATCGCTGCTCAAACGTCTTCAGGAAATGACCGGATTGGAGAATCCAAACTCACCCTCACAGATGAAAGAGTGGCTTTTGCAGCAGAATCTGCCAACAGACACTCTCAACCAGAAAGCCATGAAGGTACTAATGGAGAAAGCCTCTAACAATATACGAACCGTTCTTGCTCTTCGTAACCAGCTGGCTATGGCCTCGGTTAAGAAGTATGAAGCCATGCTCAACTCGGCTTGTTCGGACGGACGAATTCGCGGGATGTTTCAATTCTACGGAGCCATTCGCACAGGCAGATATTCCGGAAGAATTGTGCAGCTCCAGAACCTCCCCAGGAACAAAATGCCGGATCTCAAAGAAGCAAGAAGTCTTGTTGCCGATAAGAATATACAAGCTTTGGAAATGCTGTATGACGATATTCCCGACACGCTTTCTCAACTCATCAGAACAGCTCTTGTTGCTCCTGATGGAAAAGACTTCATCGTCGCTGACTTCTCCGCTATCGAGGCCAGAGTTCTTTCCTGGCTGGCAGAAGAAGAATGGCGCCAGGCAGTCTTCAAAGAGAACGGCGACATCTATTGCGAAACGGCCAGCCGAATGTTCAAGGTTCCCGTCGTCAAACACGGTGTGAACGGTGATCTCAGACAGAAAGGTAAACAAGCAGAATTGGCCTGTGGCTATGGTGGCTCAGTAGGAGCCATGAAAGCCATGGGTGCATTGGATTTCGGAATGAAGGAAGAAGAACTCAAACCACTGGTTGATTCCTGGCGTGAAGCCAATCCGAAGATCGTGAAGTATTGGTGGGCAGTTGATGCTGCCATCAAGAAAGCGATCAGGACCAAACAACCGGTGTTTCTAAAGAACCTGGTCTTCTCTCATTCGTCTGGCATCCTCTTCATTCAGCTTCCTTCTGGCAGGTCACTGGCTTACCCAAAACCCAGGATCGAGAGCAATGAATATGGAACAGAATCGGTGACGTACATGGGGCTAGGTTTAAACAAGAAATGGGAGAGGCTGGAAAGCTATGGTCCGAAGTTTGTCGAAAACATCACCCAGGCTATCTCAAGAGATCTTCTCATGAATGCCATGAGCAACTGTCAAAAATACAAAATCGTCGCTCATGTCCACGATGAAATCATCGTGGAGGCAGATCCCAGCATGAACGCTGAAACGGTCTGCCAGAAGATGTGTGAGCTGCCATCATGGGCAAACGGTCTGGTGCTCAATGCCGAAGGGTACAGAACTCCCTTCTATTGCAAAGATTAGGAGAACAACATGGTCAGCAAGGAAAACAAGAAAACCATCATTGAAATGCGAAAAGCAAACAAAAGCTACGACTACATCGCCAGCCAGCTTAGTCTGACAAAGTCTGCTGTCCAAAACGTATGCAGACAGGCAGGGCTTGCGGGAAAGAAAGCCAAGCAGCGGAAAAGATGCAAACAGTGCGGAGCTCTTCTTCCTGAGGATGCTCCCAAAAGAAAGATCTTCTGTTGTCAGAAATGCCGTGAAGACTGGTGGAACAAGCATCAGCATCTGGTCCATAAACGAAATCCAGTCATCACCTACTGCAAAACTTGTGGCAATCCCATCGAGAATTACAAGAGCTATCAGAAGCAATATTGCAATTCCCATTGCTTCCACATGGGCAAATTCGGTCGCGACAAAGCCGTAAATTTGAAGTAATCCTAACGTCGAATTTACTGGATAATACGGCCTTTCAGAGTGATATATGGACCAACGAAAGGAGATCCACATGATCAAACAACTGAAACGGGTCGCAGCCTATTGCAGAGTTTCGGTGGAATCCGAGTTGATGCAGTCTTCCATTACAAATCAGATCGCCCACTTCACCAACAAGATCAATGACAATCCGCTCTGGCAAAACGCAGGTGTGTTTGCAGACTACGGCATCAGCGGTACCAACACAAAGAAGCGGCCTCAATTCAACCGGATGATTGCATTGGCCTTGCAAGGCAAGATTGATCTGATTCTGGCCAAGTCTATCCAACGATTCGCCAGGAACACCGTCGACCTTTTGGCAACCATCCGCCAGCTGAAAGAACACAACGTGGAGGTGTTTTTTGAGAAAGAAAACATCTCCACGTTCAGCCATGATGGAGAATTCATGCTATCCATCATGGCTTCTTTTGCCCAGGAGGAAAGCCGAAGCATATCCGACAACATCCGCTGGGGTATTAAGAAGCGCTTTGAACAAGGCATTCCAAACGGACGAAATCCAGTCTTTGGTTACGACTGGAAAGGTGATGATCTGATCGTGAATGAGACCGAAGGCTGGATCGTCACAAAGATGTTTCAAGATTATGCCGACGGAATGCGGGTTCGAGACATTCAGGAATGGATGAATCAGACCGGAGTGAAGACCCGGAAAGGCAATGGCTTCATGCCTGCAACGATCAAAGCCATGCTTGCTAACCCAACCTATACTGGAGTGCTGCTGCTTTGCAAAGAATACGTCGGTGATCCGATTCTGCATGATAGGCATAAGAACCAGGGAGAGCTGCCGCAGTACCTGGTCGAAGACCATCACGAACCGCTGGTGGATGAAGAGACCTGGACAAGAGCGCAAGAACGGACCGAACAAAACCGGCGTTCAAATATGAACCGAAAAACGGTCAATGCTTTTACCGGAAAACTGAGATGCAAAGAATGCGGACGAAACTTCCAGCGAATTATCCAGCACTACAAAGAACGAAGTTACATCTATTGGCAGTGTTACACAAAACGCTGCCAGCTAGGTGAATGCCATTCCTTGAATCTTGATGAAGAGACTCTAGAACAGATCGCTACCAAAATGCTGGAAATGAAAAAGTTCGATCCCACCATTTTTCGACAACAAGTCGAAGTCATCGAAGTCGAACCAGACGGAACCTTGGAGTTCCACTTTACAGATGGAAGGAGAAAGACATGCAAGTACGAAAAATCCCAGTAACCAGAACGATGGCCAGAGTTCAGCCAATCATCGCCAGAAAGAACGTAGCCGCCTATGCCAGGGTTTCTACCGACCGGGATGAGCAGCAGACCAGCTATGAAACCCAGGTTTCCTACTATGAGAACATGATCCGCGAACGAGCGGATTGGAACTTCGTGAACGTCTATACCGATGAAGGCATCAGCGGAACCAGCACAGCCCACCGTGAAGGCTTCAAGCAGATGATCCAGGACGCACTGGACCACAAGATCGACTTGATCATCACCAAGTCCGTCAGTCGGTTTGCCAGAAACACGGTTGACTCACTGACAACCATTCGGGAACTCAAAGAACACGGCGTGGAGGTCTACTTCGAAAAAGAGAACATCTGGACCTTCGATGGCAAAGGAGAACTGCTGCTGACGATCATGTCCTCCCTGGCGCAGGAAGAAAGCCGCAGCATCTCCGAAAACGTGAAGTGGGGTGTCCGGAAGAAATACGAAGAAGGCTCCTACCGCATCCCCTACGGAAACCTCATGGGCTATACAAGAGCTGAAGACGGTGGTGTCATGATCGTTGAAGAAGAAGCCAAGATTGTCCGGTTGATCTTCAAGATGTTTCTGGAAGGCAGTACCTACACGGACATCAAGAACTACCTGGAAAGCCAGCACATCAAGACCAAGTTTGGTCGAGATAAATGGGATATCCGAGTGATCAAGCAAATGTTGATGAACGAGAAATACAAAGGTGACCTGCTTCTCCAGAAAGTCTACACGCCAGACTTTATCACCAAGAAGCAGGTCAAGAACAAGGGCGCCATTCCTTCCTATTACATCACCAACTCCCATCAGGGAATCATCAGGGTGGAGGACTTCGACAAAGTCCAGAAGATGATCAAGGACCGTAAATACAGGTTTGGTAAAGAGCGACTCGGCTGCCATACACCATACCCATTCAGCCACCGAGTTCAATGCGCTATCTGCAAGTCCTGGTATACCAGAAGTGTTACCACCCGGTCGAACGGAAAGAAAGTGCCAGTGTGGTTATGCTGGAAGAACAAGTATGAAAGCGAGCAGCGTTGCCCATCACATCAGGTGATGGAGACTGTGTTGGAAGAAGAGTTTGTGATGGCGGTAAACGAATTGCTCCAGGACAAGCAAAGCATCCTCGATGAATGGAGCGAGAAGTTCAATACCACCTACAACATTGACAAGCTCCAAACCAAAGCCGATCGCATCCAGACAAGGATGGAGAAAATCGCTGAGAAAGCCGAGAAGCTGATCGAACAAACACCTACCAACTTCAACGAAGCCTACAACCAGCTGCTGATTGAATACGAGCAGCTTGATAAAGACCACGCAAAGCTGGCAGCCAAAATCAGGGATCTGCAATACGAAGGCGAACGAACACAACATTACCTAGAACTTCTTCAGAAACTTGACCACGTGTACGCGTTCGATGGCGATCTGGTCAGAGCGATGGTCGACAAGGTGATGGTGTACAAGAACCGGACGCTGATGTATTGCTTTGTAGGCGGTCGGAAGATCAAGCGAGAACCGGTGAAGAAGTGAGAAACGCAGAAAAGGGCTGGCTCCATGTGAGGGTGGAGTCAGTCCTTTGGTCGTTATTTCACAAAATCCATCAGCCATTCTTTCCTGTTAAAGAGGAAGAACACCAATAGTATTTCTACTGCACTGGCTTACAAATCTTGCGACAGATTGTTCGCCATTAGTTCTGCCTGAGAAAGAACCAGCTCAATCGCACCAGGGATTTCTTCAGGAGGATAATGATACTTCCTCAAAAGGCGTCTAATATTTTTGCGGATTCCGGCTCTGGCACTTTCTTTGCGTTGCCAGTCAATCGAGACACTATGCCGAAGAATATCCGTGAGCTCTTTTGCAATTTGTACCAGCTGATCGTTTTCATAAAAGTCTTTAACCGCTTCCGGCTTGCAGAGAGCATCATAGAAAGCAACTTCTTCAACAGATAAGCCCAGATCATTTCCAGCCTGACTGGCATTCCGGATATCTTTAGCCATCCGCATCAATTCCTCAATCACTTCTTCATTCGTTATCAAACCATTCACATAGGAATTTAACGCCTTCTTCAAGCGATCAGAAAACTCTTCTGACTTAACAACATTAGTTCTTTTAAAGCCACGGATTTCATCATTCAGTAGTCTTTTCAGAAGTTCCAGGGATAGATTTTTTTCCTTCATATTTCTGATTTCCTCTAAGAAGTCAGTATCAAAAAGTGAAAATTCTTTCTCGTGATCTGAGAAAAGGCTTATCACGCCATCACTCTTAATCGTCTGTTTCAGAAGTTCATTAATTTGAGCATTCACTTCTTTCAAAGACAGCCTGCCCGAAGCACCAGAAGTCGAAATCCGATTTAAAAGCGTTTTTACAGCGATAAAATAACCCGCTTCTCTTTGTTGTTCATCATCAACCAAACTGCTGCACAGGGAAAGAGACTGCTTCAAGCGCTGGGCTTCCTTGATAAACTTGAACTGTGCTCTTTCTTTTTCTGGAATATTCATTTCTTGATGGGTTAAATCCATGATGTAATTCACCCCACCTGTGATTGCTCTTCCTTTTTCCAAATCCGTACCTTGCAAAAAGGACTTATAGTCGTACCCTTTGAATAAGTCTCTACAGCCGAATAGAGCCTCTTCAAATATTGGAAGTGCCTTTTTCTTAATATCTGGGTCACCAAAGTTCTTCTGGTCGCTCTTGGTATAGTCCTTCATTGCTTGCTTTAATGCGGAAGCAATACCGATATAATCGACTACAAGTCCGCCCTCTTTATCCCCGAACACACGATTCACTCTGGCAATCGCCTGCATCAGGTTATGACCGCTCATTGGTTTAAAAACATACATAGTAGCCAAAGATGGAACATCAAAACCCGTCAGCCACATGTCACGAACAATCGCAATCTTGAAATCAGACTCGTTATCTTTGAATTCTTTTGCTAAATCTGCTCGATACTTATCCGTGCCTGTATATTCGTGCCACTCTTCTGGATCTTTATTACTTCCAGTCATTACAATCTTGACTTTTTTATCCCAGGTAGGTTCCAGCTCTAGCATCTTATGGTAAAGCTTCACGGCAATTTCTCTGGAGTAAGCAACGATCAGTGCTTTCCCAGTCAATAAATTTTCACGATTTTCTTTGTAGTGAGTAATTATATCTCTCGCTAGAGAGTCAATCGTTTCATCGCTACCAAGAATCGCCTCCATATTGCTTAGTTCTTTTTTACTTTTATCAATTGTGATCTCATCTGCCTCAGCAGCCAACATATCGTAAGTGTTATCGATTCTTCGAAGAGTCTCTTCATCGAGCTTCAGCTTCATAACCCGGCTTTCATAGTAAACCGGTCTGGTTGCACCATCTTCAACAGCCTGAGTCATGTCGTAGATATCGATATAATCGCCAAACACAGCTCTCGTGTCTTTATCTTCAGAATCAATTGGAGTTCCGGTGAAACCAATGTAGGTCGCATTTGGAAGACTATCACGGACCTTCTTAGCTGCTCCGATTACAGTTTTAGCGAGAATATTCCCATACTGATCCTTGGTTGTTACAAATTTTTCTGTTAGTCCATACTGACTTCGGTGTGCCTCATCTGCCATAACGATAATATTCTTCCGTTTAGATAAGGCACCCCATTCATCCTCGAATTTTGCCATAATGGTGAAGATGATTCCGCCACTTTGTCTGTTATTTAAAAGCTCATACAGATTGTCTCTGGAGGTAGCTTGAACAGGCGTTTGACGCAGGAACTTATGACAATCCGAGAAAGTCTTGAATAGTTGATCGTCAAGATCGCGGCGATCAGTAAGGACAACAAAAGTTGGATCATCCATTTGCTGGTCTAATAAATGAGTATAGAAAACCATAGACAGCGACTTACCGCTGCCTTGAGTATGCCAAAACACTCCTCCTCGTCCGTCTGTTTTTGAAGCCAGCATTGTAGAATGAACGGCTTTCTCAACAGCAAAATACTGATGATATCCAGCTAGAATCTTGATTAACCGACCACCAGGCGTCATGAATAAAATGAAGTTTTTTAGAATATTCAGGAACCGATCCTTCTGAAAAATGCCAGTAAAAAAGGTCTCAAAGTTCGCAAACTTTGTGTTCTCATAGTTTCCATCTGTCGTTTTCCAGTCCATATAGCGATCTTCATCGCTCGAGATTGTACCTGCTCGTGATATCAGCATGTCAGACATTACACAAATCTGGTTGTAGTTAAATAAGCAGGGGATATCCAGCATATAATTACGCAGCTGAACATACCCCTCAGAAGCACCTGTTTCATCCCGTGACGGAGATTTGAGCTCGATTACAACCAACGGCATTCCGTTTACAAACAGGACAATATCTGGACGCTTCTTTTTAAATTCTTCCACAGTGAACTGATTCACAATGAGAAATGAGTTGTTCTGAACATCGTTATAATCGATCAAATGAACCAGATCGTTTTTCATTTCACCATTTCGATAGTAGGAGACTCGCAGCCCATTCTGCAGATAATCTGTAAATTGTTCATTCCTGGTTTCAAGAGAACCGACCTCCAAATTCCGAATTTTGACTACTGCTTCGTCAATGGCAGCAGCTGGAAGGCCTGGATTACACATTCGTAGTGAATCTCTTAATACGTCAAGAAGAAGGGGATCCCTATAATCACGATCCATATCTGGACCATATCGATATTCATAGCCTAATTCTAACTCGAACAACTGTATCAGAGTCTTCTCATAGGAATCTTCAGTGTATTGATTCATGGAATCCCTCCTTTTCTAGGGTTTATGCTGGGGAAAGCAAGAATTTAGCTGAACAAATTCAAGCCTTCTTAAATTACGTCCTATCGACCGGCAACGAAAACGATGCCGTTCGCTTTGGGGATCTCCTCTATATAAAAGGACGTATCGGCTGGAAAGGGCTCAAAAAAGATGAGTATCTTGCAAATAGTGATTATAGGATCATCAATGGCGAATCATTAACTCCAGAAGGAATTGATTGGACCAAAACAGGATTCATTACACAAGAACGTTATGATGAGTCTCCAGAAATTATGTTAAAGCTTGGCGACATCCTTTTATCCAAAGACGGGACCATTGGCAAAATTGGCTATATCGATAAGTTGGATTTACCAACAACTGTTGCTTCGGGTATTTTTGTAATCCGTAACTCAACCAAAGGAGAGTATGGGACTCCATTTTTGTATTACCTGCTGACCTCCAATAGATTCAAAGGTTTTATCAAAGCTCGAACAGAGGGAAGCGTAATTCCACATCTATACCAAAAAGATTTCATGGAGTTTACTTTTCCCAAGCCAGATCCCGAGTTGCTTAAACAATTTAACGAGTTTTCTCAACCGCTATTCGAAACTATACAAAACAAGATACGAGAGAATCGTCAATTGGCAATTCTTAGGGATAAACTGCTTGCAAAACTCCTCTCAGGTGACATTGAAATCCAGTAAATTCTTGTTTATTCGAGTATTAACTCGTATTTTCTCATCTAGATTTGATAAAAAAACGCCTATTTTCTTTTGAACTTCATACTCAGGCACACTTATAAATATTTGGTCAAAGGTATCTCGCGTGATTGTGTCGAATACAGATCCATGAGTATTGGCTTTTAGCTTATTAATTGTTCCTTTGAGGAGATAATACGTATAATCGATATCAAATCCTTTTTTTGCTCTCAACCCATAACAAGACTGATTAAATGCCATATCTCGCGAAACCATAGCTAAAGCCCCGACGGTACCACGCGCAGAGACAATTAAATCTCCAGGATGAAGAATGGAAGTAGAACTTTCCTTTAGTCCTTTTTCAGTGATGCTTTTTTCCGCACTGTCCACCCATTTTTCATCGCTATTAAAATCCTTGACAGATAACCATGGAATATCCCCATTCCAATACTCTGAATTTGTTGTTTTAGGAGTACCGCCCCCGATGATTTCGAATATTTCTGACAGAGCGTATTTCTTCATTACCCAATAAACCTCCTGTGTGAATCTTTCACATTACTTTGTTTGACCATTGCATATTGCATAGTCGTATCTATTCTTTCGTGCCCCAGCAGTCTTTGTAGCTGCTCAACCGGCATACCCTTGTCTATAGCTGCAGTAGCTAGAGTTCGTCGGAATTTATGGGGATGTACCTTTTTGATTCCTAATGAGCTTCCAATCGATTTGAGCCGACTTTCAACTCCATTTATTGTGATTCGAGAATGCGGTTGGCGCAGGCTTACAAATAATGCATCGCTTTCGTCTGTTCTCGACTCCAGATAATCCTCGAGATGGATTTTTGTTCTAGCGTCAAAATAGACTTTCCGTTCTTTATTTCCTTTACCAAAGACAATACATTCACGGTTTTGAAAATCGATGTCGTCCTTATCGAGCTTTACCAATTCACCAACACGCATCCCTGTTGATGCCAGCATGTCAATCAAGGCTAGATCTCGGATGTTCTTGGTAGAATCACGCATTTTTTCCAACTCTTCATCTGTATATACTTCTTTAACAATCTTATCAGTCTTGATTTTATGAATACGGCGTGCTGGGCTTTTCAATATGTGATCTTCTTCCTCCAGCCATGAGAAAAAGCTAGATATAATCCTTCGGATGTTATCAATAGTCACCTTGCTCGAACCATTATTACTCTGGTATTCCGACAGATATTTTCTAAGATCATCCGTATCAATCGTAATAAGTGGTTTCTCAATTGCCTTGATCATCCCTTCTATAGTCTTCCGGTAATATGCTGTAGTTTTCTCTGAACATCCTTCAATGCTCTTCGCATCCAGAAATTTTTGAAGTAAATCGCTATTGTCCAGAAAATCTGTCTCTTCCTGTTCTTTGATAGTTACCTCGAATTTGGAAACGACAGACGTTATAACTGTCTTAACTGCATGTACCTTTCCAGGATCTACTAACCCCATAATCGCGTTTACAATGCTTGCTACTAATACGTTTTCCATAATTTTGCCTCCTGAATAAGGCGATTATGTAGAGGATAAGTGATCTAGAAAACAAGAATTTATTGGATCTCAATTTCTCCTGAGAGGAGTTGAGGTAATAGTTCATCTCTTGTTTTGCTCAGCGTTCTTGAAGTGATTCTGTTGACTATCAAATTCCGTTGGATTGGATTAAGTAGCTTATTAAGGCTTTCGAGTTCTTCGACAGGCGGAATATAAACAGCAGCATTTTCAAGATCGGATCTTTTTATATGTCCCATTGTAGTGGCTTTGGCCTTGGCGATAGATTGAAACTCTCGAAGGTGATACTTTAACCAACAATAGATAAACCAAATTGGATAGTTCTTTGGAGTAACCTTATATAAGTGCTGATTAAGTCCTCCGCTTCCTCCTGTCCAAAAGTCTGCAAGCAGTGTTCCAGACCATGAAAACAAAAGGTCACCATCGTTAACAATTTGCCTTTTATCAATTGTTGCTGAGCATAGTTCGCTCGTCTCAGAAAAGCCCTTATTACTAAGCTCTTTTATTTTTATGACCTTTAAAGGGTGTTCTTCGTTTTCATGAGGACGGAATTTCTGCATCGGCAATCCATTTTGAAAAGTTGCAATATCTAATAAACTTTTCTGTTTCCATGTCGTCATTGATGGATTTTTAAGGATTTTTTGCTTGAAAACCGTGTCAATAAGATCCAGTAAATTCTTGTTTATTCGAGCATTACTCTCAATCTGATTGTCGATTGAACCCAGTATCTGTGCAATTTTCCGTTGGTAATCAACAGATGTGGGAATTTCCACCTCAATATTCTTCATCACATTCCCGGAAACCTCTTTGAAAGTGGTTCCGCTGCCTGCTGATTTAATTTTCTCTTTGTTAAAAACTAGGAGGTAATAGAGAAAAAGCGGATCGACCACACCGGTATCTGGAACTACACTCTTGAATCCCTGGTTTGTACAAATCGGATTTGATGCGATAGCTACATAACCAATTGGAGCACGTGAACTGAACAACACGGTACCTGCAGGTAACAATTCAGTAGAACAAGAATTCAATCCTTCTTCAGTAATACTTCGTTCTCCTTTGGATATATACCGTTCAGAATAATCAGCTAAATCCTTCGGAGTCAGCCAAGGAATAGAGCCGCCATAGAAAGCTTCATTTTTCGTAGAAGGCGTAGCCCCACCAACTACCCTTCCTAATTCTTGCAACTTGACCGTTTTCCAATTAGATTTCATACCCAATCTTCTCCAGCTGCTTTCGAATCTCTGCTTCAAGTTCATGTGATTGTTTAAACAAATCACCAAGTTCAGAAGTCAGTCGCTTCATCTTTTCGTCGAACGGCTCTCCATCCTCTTCGTCTTCTTCGATACCTACGTATCTACCTGGAGTCAGAATATAGTCCTGTTTTGCGATTTCTTCTGTATCTACTACCGCCCAGTGTCCTGGATTATTCTCAAGTTCGCCTTCTTCATACGATTGATACAGCTCACCGATCTTCTTAACATCCTCATCGGAGAATTCGCGCAGTTTCCTAGAAACCATGGTACCCATATCTTTAGCGTCGATAAAAAGCGTCTTTCCTTTTTGCTTTTTGTTCATTGAAAGATACCAAAGTGAAACAGGTATACCCGTTGAATAGAAGAGCTTTTCAGGCAAAGCTACAATACAATCAACCAAATCTGCCTCAATGATGTTTTTCCTGATTTCACCTTCTCCCTTGGTTTGGGTTGAAAGCGCACCGTTTGCTAAAACCATACCGATCTTTCCGTTTCGGTTCATATGAGAAATCATATGTTCCATCCAGGCAAAGTTTGCGTTTGATTCAGGAGGTGTTCCATATGCCCATCTCGGGTCATCTTCGAGCGACTTGTGCCACCAGCTTTTATCGTTGAAAGGAGGATTCGCCATCACAAAATCCATCTTTTCATGAGGATGAAGATCTTCCAGGAAGGTGTCTGCATTGTGGGGACCGAGGTTTGCATCAATTCCTCTAATCGCCAGGTTCATCTGGGCGAGCTTCCAGGTAGTCGGATTCGATTCTTGTCCAAAGACTGAAATATCGTTTAATTGGCCGCCGTGGCTCTCAATAAATTTTGCAGACTGTACGAACATTCCGCCGCTGCCGCAGCATGGGTCATAAACCCTACCGTGATAGGGTTTTAATACTTCAACAAGGGTACGGACAACGGATGACGGTGTGTAGAATTCGCCTGCATTCTTGCCTTCCTGGGAAGCAAATTTCTGAAGACAGTACTCATAGGTTCTTCCGAGTATGTCTTTTTCGTTTCCATGTTCGTGCATTTTGATATTGGTGAACAAATCGACAACTTCACCTAATCTTCGCTGGTCCATTTCAGGGCGAGCATAGTTTTTTGGTAAAACGCCCTTCAGTTTTGGGTTCTCTTTCTCGATTTGTTCCATTGCAGAGTCGATGGCTGTTCCAACAGAGTTTGTATGTGCGGAGTTCTTGATCACATCCCAACGAGCACCTTCTGGAACGAAAAAGATGTTTTCAGAAATATACTCGTCTTTATCGTCAGGATCAGCATATGGGTCTTCTAAGAGTTCAGCACGTTTTGCTTCGAAAGAATCAGAGATATACTTCAAAAAGATCAAGCCGAGAATAACGTGTTTATATTCAGAAGCATCCATACTACCGCGCAGAACGTCGGCCGCACTCCACAGTTCAGCCTCAAATCCTACATCCGCTTTATTGGATGCTTTCTTCTTTGTATTTGCCATAAGTCTCCTTCTTTTGCCTCGTGAGCTATCTATTCTTTCATTATAACCATCCCTGGATTATAAAGGGCTTTCATCGAAAAAAATCAGGCTATCAGTGGCTTCTTATATGGAAAGATCAGCCGCTATTTTAGCCTGATAAGCCTGATATAAAGATTGGTTTTCTTGTCCCTTTGATATTGGAAATGGTCCAATCTGTCTAGCGATACCATCCTGATAACTCTTTTTTCTTATGGGACGAAAATCCAAATTTTCTCCTGAAATCAAGCTGGAATGTGTTCAACAATATATCTCCGGTGTGGGGTCTGCTGAACTCTGCAAACAGTACGGCATTCTTGACTCGAAAACGATCACCAAATGGGTTGGAATCTATAGGCGAGATGGTGCCGCCGGATTGATCACACCTAGCGTAAATAAAAGATATTCTTCTGAGCTGAAACAGAAAGTGATTGCGGAATATCGTTCAGGGCAAGCATCTTTGAGTCAGCTCTGTCTGAAATATCATATTTCTGCCGTCTCAGTAATCCGCCGCTGGCTGAAAGGCGATACGATTTCTCCATGTAAGGGAGGAACGAAAACGCCGAATCGAAAGAAGAACTCTGCAAAATCATTCACCAAAGAGCAGAAAATCGAAGCGGTAAAGCAGTGTCTTGAAAACGATAAGAATTATCAGGAAACCGCTCATCGTTTTGGCTGCACGTATACACAGATTTATAACTGGGTCCCAGCCAGCAGTAAGATAGTTCCTCCTGAAGCTTTCGCGTTATGGAACCAAAAAGGCTGTTCATGTATAGCTGGCGTTATTGTCGGCTTCGCCGGGACCAGCCTGCGCGGCTGGAGCGCGGTTCACTCCTCTCAAGAAGAGAGGGGGGCTCCTCCCGTCATACCACTCGCGCTCAAAGATTTCACAGAACCCAGAACCTGCCAAGGGACGCTTCGCTCAAGCCCTTGCCAGAACCTGGAACCTGTGAGACCTCCTCACTGTGAGCGATACGACAGAAGGAGGGCAATCCGCCCGCTCTAAACAACAAAAGCTTTTGGCATAATTCGTGCGAAATGCTTGAGCGAGTTTTATTCATTCCTGTGTCTGCTTGACGGGGGGCAGAGCGCTTCAAAACTCGAAGCGGTTCTTGTTGCTGGATGGTTTTGAGGGCGTAAGCGAAATTAGTTTTGTGATACTTCACCCCGATAATTGCTTCAAAATCTCATGCAGTATTCTGAATATATCCAGAACGACATATCATACAGAAAAGAGGAGTCCTGCAGGAAATCCCTTTAAAAAAAGGAAAAACAAAAGGGGGAAAGGAGCAATTTCAAATGAAAAAAGGTTTTGTCGCTGCATTCGCATCCACACTGCTGCTTCTTAGCGGATGCGGCAGTTCATCCAAACCAACCGTTGCGCTCGCCGATCCGTCCAGTCAGACATCGGTACTCCTGGAAACGTACGAACCGCAAAACGATACGAATGTCAGGCCGGCGACAGATCCGTCCAGTCATCCGCAGTCCGATACCAGCAAATTGAAGACCCGCAATCCAGTTTCGGAAAAATCCGATCCAGCCGCACAAAAGGCGGATTCCTCCGAATCTTCAAATCGGCCCGGAAACACTGGATCGTCTTCCCAAACGGAACCTTCCAAACCCGTTTCAGACTCTGCTCCGATTGCGGAACAGAACGATTCCACGCTCGACGCAATTGAGGACGATCCCTCAGCTTACTTTGAAACGTCCGAAGAGCAGGAAGACAGTGAATCTGTCTCTTATGTTCAGTCTGCCTGTTATGCAGATTACTACTATGTCGGCCTTATCGTGGAAGTGGAAGCGCCTGCCGAAAATCAACCGGTTTCGGCCATGACGATGTATTTCTTCCTTAATACGCAGGAAACGCTCGGAATGAGCGGACAGATGGCCTGTGTACTGGCACGCGCCGCAATTATGGCCGAAATCAGCGATGAACTGGGCAGTGTTTTTCCGTATGGAGACTGCGATACCGAAATGGTTGCGGATGAAGATTACGTCATCGTTCAGGTCCGTGTAAACGATCTGGGCGCCTATATTGAAGGCTCCACAAAACAGCCGTACGATCCGCAGGATCTGATTTTTACTAATGCCGTTCATGATCTTGAGCAGATCTTCTATTGTGAATAGACAAATCGGGTGGTTTTGTCGGATGTTCGTTTCCTTTCTCCCTTTTCCAGAAAGGCAACCCCAGAAGAAATGCTTTGCCTCTGTCGTCTGCCTTCATGACGACAGTTTTTTTCATTCGTGCCCATTGTCCTGCCTCTGGAGTACAGAGCCTTATCACAGCAGGATTTTCTATAGAAAAGAACAAATAAGTCGACGACTGTGCAAATGAAATTATATAACCGAATAAAATGTACGAATAAATAAAAATTCATGATGAAATAAAATAAGATAGGATAATGGCAGGCGTTAAGACAAATGCCGCCAAAGCCCATTTTGTAAAGAACTCATTTCGAACGGAAGCGCAGTTCGCCATTATCAGGAAGGGGCTGGAGCAGGATAAGACGATTCTGGGCAGATCAAAAGGAGGACGCCAAAGCAGGGATGTACGATGAATACGCTAAATTGTGAATAATTCCTCCATATTTCCCTTTGGAAAATCGTTCCCTCTGACTTTCCGATACGAAAGAGGGCAGAGATCGGACAGGACGGAAATGCACAAACGGAACAGGAAACAGAAGGAGTGAGCGTATGAATACGGCCAAAGCTTTGAAAGCAAAAATCCTCGCTATAAACGGAAGAGGCTATCCGGCGTATCGGGATTTGAAAGGAAAGTGGGACTTTGGAAGCTATGTGCTTTCCATCGACCATGTGCAGTCCGACCCGTTTGCTTCCCCATCGGACATTTCGATTCACATCGAAAATCCAGGCTTTCCTTCGCATCTTTACGAAAACCGTACCTGTCGGATTGCTTTGCAGGATGCACTGCTGCGGCTGTTTGGCCGGAAGCTGAAACAGGCGGATGTGCGCCGCTCCGGTTCTGGAAAATCAGGCGCACTGACGTGCAGTTCGGTCTGTCCGGAAGTGCTTGAACGTTCTGCAGTACAGATCGATCCGAAAAACGGTTCGCTGATTTTCCGGCTCAACGCAGGCTTTCCTGCCAAAGGCCGTTCGATTCTGGCCAAGGGGCTGGTGATGCTTTTATTTGATACTTTGCCGCCTTTAGTGGAATCGTCCTTGATTTACGCCAATCTGACGGCAGCGGAAAAAGAGCATCTGCAGCGGGTGTATGAGCTGTCTGTGGATCAGCAGGCGATTCGTAAACAGCTTCAGGACAGACATCTCGTGTCCTTTGTGGCCAACGGCGCGATTTTGCCGCGTAAGAGCGGGGCAAGCGCTTTGCCGATGGAGGACGCGATTCGGTTTGTGAGCGCGCCGGAAAAAGAAATTGAACTCGATCTGCCTTATGCCGGAAAAATCAAAGGCATGGGCATTGACGAGGGCGTAACGCTCATTGTCGGCGGCGGCTACCATGGAAAATCGACGCTGCTGCAGGCGCTGGAAATGGGTGTTTACGATCATATTGAAGGCGATGGCCGTGAGTATGTCATTACCCGCAATGACGCGATGAAAGTGCGCGCCGAAGACGGCCGCTGCGTTCATCATGAAAACATTTCTTCCTTTATTCAGAGTCTGCCCGGCGGTAAATCCACGGAAGATTTCGTCAGTGAAGACGCATCCGGATCGACGAGTCAGGGGGCTAATGTAGCGGAAGCGCTCGAATCCGGAAGCCAGGCGCTTCTGATCGATGAAGATACATCCGCAACCAACTTCATGATTCGCGATGAGCTGATGAGCGAAGTCGTTTCCCCAAAAGAAGAGCCGATTATTCCGTACATTGCCCGCATTCGTGAACTTGCCGATCAGGGCGTATCCACCGTGCTCGTTGCGGGAAGCAGCGGTCTGTTTTTTGATAAGGCAGATACGATTATCCAGATGAAAGAATACAAGCCGTACGACATTACAAAACTGGCCAGGGAAAAAGCGGCTGCCTTTGCCAAACCGCAGACCAGCGACTATCCGCCGATTGTCACTCCAAACAAACGGATTCTGAAAAAGAACGACGCGCTCTGTCAGGATAAGGTCAAGGTCAAAACATCCGCGCTCGATTCGCTTTCGATTGCCAGAGAGCCGATCGATCTGCGCGCCCTCGAACAGCTTGCCGATTCCCAGCAGTCGGCGGCGATCGGAAAAATGATCGTCTATGCGCAGCGCAATCTGGTCGATAATCAGAAAACGATCGACGAGATCGCTGAGGAGCTTGAAAATCTTGCGGATGAAAACGGCATGAGCTTTTTTGGAAAGGGCAATTTAGCCCGTCCAAGAAAGCAGGAACTGTGCGGCGTGATCAATCGCCAGCGTTCCAACGGCTTCCGTTTTCAGAAATGAATTTGAATTTGCGGATGATCTATACAAAATGGATTGTCTGCATCCTGTCGGATTCATCAGAAAACCACACGGATAAAACGATTTATCAAACTGCATAAAGCAGGTTTTACAGACGGATTTTCCCTCTGCAGATCCTGCTTTTTTTCATTTTCAGCGATAGGCATCGAAGAAAAGGGGAGCGGATAAAATGCAGAAAGGCATAGTCAAATTCTGTCTGCACGATCGTTTGACACTGTCTTGAATTATTTAAATAGATAACGGGAGTAAAATAAAACAAATTGTTTGGAATTATTATACAAATTAGGAAATAGACATTTCACAGTTACCAATTAATGCAATAGTTTGCATATATCATTAGCGTTATCATAGATATGAAGGAAAGAAGTAAACGGTTACAAGAGTTGGCCTTTTAACTGCGTACTTCTTTTACTCAAATTATGAAAAGGATGGAAGATATGATTCGAAACTCATTCCGTAGAGCGCTGAAGCGCACGGCAGCGGCGGCTGTCAGCTGTGCAGCAGCCTGCTCGATGATGTTCGCATCCGGAACGCCGATCATGGCCGCTGAAGACAGCGACGTAGCGATCGAAGCGCGCGTAAACGACATCATCTCCAAAATGACGACCCGTCAGAAAATCGAACAGATGATCATGCCGGATTTCCGTAAGTGGGGAACCAGTGACGACACCGCAACGGATTTCACCGAAATGAACGATGAGGTTAAACAGATTATCGCGGACTACGACTTTGGTGCCATTATTCTGTTTGCCAACAACGTTAAGGAAACCGAGCAGTCCTACAACCTCGCGATGGATATGCAGAAAGCAGCCATCAGCGACGGCGGACTTCCGCTTCTGATTTCCGTTGATCAGGAAGGCGGCTCTGTTTCCCGTCTGGGCACCGGTACAGCTCTGCCAGGCAACATGGCTGTCGGCGCTACCTTCAATACCGATGATGCAAAGAAAATCGGCGAAATCATCGGTTCTGAACTTTCCGTACTCGGTATCAACACCGACCTCGCACCGGTAGTCGATGTCAACAACAACCCGAACAACCCGGTTATCGGTCTTCGTTCTTTTGGCGATGATCCGGAACAGGTTGGTCTTATGGCTTCTGCCGAAATTGCTGGCCTTTCTGAATACAACGTAATCGGCTGTGCCAAACACTTCCCAGGTCATGGCGATGTGGCGACAGACTCCCACTATGGCCTGCCGATCGTAGACAAGACGGTCGAGGAAATCAAAAACAACGAGCTGAAACCGTATACAGTAGCGATCAACGAAGGCATCGAAATGATCATGACCGCACATATCCTGTATCCGGCTCTCGACAATACAACGCTTCACTCGGATCTGACAAACCAGGAAGAACAGCTCCCGGCGACTCTGTCCAAGAAAATTATCACTGACCTGCTCAAAGGCGAAATGGGCTTTGAAGGCGTAGTCAGCACCGACGCCATGAACATGGAAGGTGTTGCCAAAGTCTGGTCCCAGCCGCAGCGTGTTGCTGTAGCCATGGAAGCCGGCGCCGACCTGATCTGCATGCCAACCGTTCTGTACTGCAAGGACGACCTGAAAGATCTCGACGCGGTCATCAACTACTGCGAACAGGAAGTTGCCAACGGCAAGCTTACTCAGGAACGTCTGAATGACGCCTGCACCCGTATCCTGACCCTGAAAGCCCGCAAAGGCATTCTGGACTGGAACGAAAATGACTATTCCATCGATGAAGCCAAAGAAGTTGTCGGCTGCGCCGAAAACAAACAGGCTGAACGTGAAATCGCTGCCCGCGGCGTTACCGTTACCCGCAACGAAGACAACGTTCTGCCAATGGAAGTTACTAAGGACACAACCGTTCTCGTAGCTACTCCTTATTCCAACGAACCTGGCCTGATCTCCCTCGCCTGGAACCGCGGCAAAGATGCCGATACCGTAGAAAACGGTGCGAAACTGGATTATTTCGTATACACAGGCCAGGCTGAACTGACCGACGAACAAAAAGCAAAAATTGATGCGGCCGATTATGTAATGGCCGTTACCGAAGTTTCCAGCGCAGCCCGCATGGGCGGCAGGCACTGGTCGAGCAAAATACCAAATGAAATCGTGAAATACGCGAGGGAAAAAGGCAAAAAGGCTATCATCATGTCTGCGGACAAACCATATGATACCCAGTGGTATCCAGATGCTCAGGCAGTCATGGCCGTTTACGGCAACAAGGGTACCGGAGTTGACCCGACCGAAGCCATCATCGGCGGCGCAACCGGTGCTAACGAAGCCTATGGACCAAACATCCTGGCCGGTATGGAAGTTGCACTTGGGACCTTTGGTGCCAGCGGACAGCTCCCAGTCAACGTTTACAAGTATGATGATGCAACTGGCATGTATTCCACAACCGATGTCGTTTATCCGCGCGGTTCCGGTCTGACTTACCAGTCCAAATCCGATGCCAACCGGATGGAAATGTACCGTCTTTACAACCCGAATTCCGGCGAACACTTCTACACCAGCAGCTCCAGAGAACGCGACTACCTTGCGAAAGTCGGCTGGAAGAGTGAAGGAGTCGGCTGGATCGCTCCGAAGAAATCCAATACTCCGGTTTACCGCGTATACAACCCGAATGCCGGCGATCACCTCTACACACTGAGTGAACGCGAGAAAAACTACCTGGTTGACCAGGGATGGAAAGACGAAGGCATCGGCTGGTATTCCGATGACAACAAGGCCGTAGAAGTATGGCGTGAATACAACCCGAACGCCAAGAGTGCAAACCACAACTTCACAACCAACTTCAAGGAACATACATACCTGATTGAACTTGGCTGGAGAGGTGAAGGCATCGCCTGGTACGGTCTCGAAAACTTCGAGTAGTCAATCCCGACTCTGAAGGAAAATGCTTTAGCCGATAGAGCAGACCCATACATCAAAACAAAATAAAACGGCAGAGTTTGGACGCATCCGCCGTGCGTTCGAACTCTGCTTTTTTCATGGAATTTCAAGCGGCCGCTTTTCGCTTTTCAAACGCCCTGCTAAGGTAGAAATCAAACTTCGCTTTGCTCCGCTGACCAGAAATGCTTCGACATCTTTTTCGTTCCAGAAACAGCTCGAAGCCAACGGGTCGAAACGGCGGCGAAGAACGCACTTGAGAAAGGAGAAAGACAATGGAATTTCAGAGTGAACGACTGATTTTGCGTCCCTGGAAAGCCGAGGACGCTCAGGTATTATACGAACTCGCAAATGATCCGGATGTCGGACCGGCCGCCGGCTGGCCCGTTCACCAAAGCGAAGAGGAGAGCCGGCAGATTATCGAAAGTGTGCTGAGTAATCCGCTGGATTTTGCGATCTGCCTAAAAGAAACGTCGACGCCAATCGGCGCCATATCTCTGATGGTGCCCAAGCTGAAACAGCGTGAGGGGGCATCCCCATACGACAAGGAACTGGGCTTCTGGATCGGCAAGCCATACTGGGGCCATGGCTATGTGGAAGAAGCGGCAAACATGCTGATCGATTATGGCTTTGAAGATCTGTGGCTCGATCAGATCTGGTGCGGGCATTATACCGGCAATTCCAAATCCGCCAGAGCACAGGCCAAACTTGGCTTTTGCTTTTTCAAAACGGAAGAGCATGTCCTTGTACTGCTGCTTGGCGAATTCCGTGATGAAGTGATCAACCGCATGACAAGGGAAGAATGGAAAGCTCTGCGAAACGCGAAATAGATTCCAGTGTCAGAACCGAATCCGACCGCTCTTCTTCCTTTTTAAAAGACGCGATGCACAAATCTCTGTACAGATTTCTATACAGATCACCATTACAGGCAACCACAGCCAATACATATAAGAAAACGGGCCGTGCGGCCCGTTTTTGCGTAGAGGGTGAACGATCGGAAGGCAGCAGGAAGAGAGGATTCTGTCCTTTCCTTGTTACTGCCGTTTGAATGTCTTCTTGAGCTCAATCCATAAATAGATGATTCGGGAAATCGCCTCGCGTCCGGCTTTTTTCCAGGTGAAATCCGGTGCGCTCTCCATTGCCCAGTTCGAAAAGAACTGTCTGGCCAGCGCGTTCGAACGTCGGGCGTGCAGGCCGCCCGTCAGAATCAGGATTGGCTGATCACCGATCATTTCTCTAGCGTATTTCATGTTTTCCCAGGTGTTCTGCGCCCGGGTTTCCAGCAGGATCGGCAGCTGCGGACAAAGTTCATGAATGTAGTTACCCATCACTTCCGCTTCCACGTACGGATTGCGGACCGCACCGCCAGAAATGATCAGCGTGCGGTATTTGCCCTGCAAATACTGATCGATCGCCAGATGACAGCGCAGTTTCATTTCACGCCCCAGGCTGCCGTCATCGTGAACCGAACAGCCCAGAAGCAGTCCAAAAGGATACGGTTCCTGTGAAACTTTCGGTTTGCGGCAGGGCGGCAGCTGGTGTTCGTACCAGACCAGAGACAGCCCAGCTGCAGCCCCGAAAAGGGAGACGAGGACAGCCTTTTTGTGGCGGTGAGAAGAAGGACGGTGAAACATAGAAAACTCCTTTCTAAAGGAAAAAGGATCGGGTTACAAAACCGGACAGAAATACGTGTGAAGTTCGGCCAGGAGAGCGTGTCGAATCGACGCATCCGAACCGTCCGCTTCCGCTGTACTGGAGGAAGAAAATTCAGAGCAGGCAGAAAGGGTGTGCGGTAAAACGAGCGTCCAGGCGGCTGGTTTCTGATCGATCAGCGAATACAGACGCATTTCCTTATTGAGAAGATTCTGAAGCCAGGGGGAAAGATCGGCCATACGGCTGGCGGCTTTCAATCCGCCGGGCAGCGACTTTAACAGTGCCTGTCCCCGGTCATTGAAGCCAAGCGTCAGAACTTTAAAAAAGAACGGATGCTCTTTCATCTCCCTTTTAGAGATCTGCATCAAAATCATCATGCAGGTTCTCTGTATTCTTGCCCGTGTATACGTTTTGGAAACGGCATGCTTCAGAAAGCCTTCAAACGTATCGCTTTTTCTGGCGCTTTCGATCAGACGGTATTCGATGCCTTCCTCGCAAAGGAAAAATTCGCTTAACCGCTTCGGATCGCTCATGAGCAGCTGCATCCGCAAATACGGATAGTACGATTGCCACGATTGTCGGGGATGATAGAGCGCGTCGCCTTTTTGCGGAATGTTGGCGAAAAAGTCTTTTCGAATCGCTGTGGCGGATTTGAGTGAAAAGTTGCGGGGGAACGGCACGACCGCCATGCCAAACGACCGGGCGTGGCGAATGTACTGCACCGCCAGAATATCGTTTGGCCGCAGATCGATGCCGTTTAAAACGGCGTTCTGTACATGTGAGCGGCCGGGAACAGCTTCGAGCATTTTCAGCTGTCTGGATTTTTCTTCCAGAACGGCCAGATCCGCGAGCTCCGATCCAAAGCAGAGCGTATTGACCCCGGCACATTTGAGGGCTTCGATCGCGTAGAGTGCAAAATAGTCGGCGCTTTGCATGGCGTAGGCGGCAGGCAGCGCGATCACCAGATCGGCGCCCGCTTCGATGGCCATACGGGTTTTCTCTTGAGGAGAAAGAAGGGAAGGCAGTCCGCGGCTTGAATACCATGTGGAAAGGACCACGACGATCTGATCGGGATGAAGCGTTTCGCGTACCCGTCGAATGATTTCGCGGTGTCCGTCATGAAAGGGATTGAATTCAGCAATGATTCCAGCTTTGATCATGTGTTCAGTCTACCGTAAAAAGAGGATTCCATACATTTCCAGCCGTGAATCCCATTTCAAAATCGTTTCCGTTCAGGTACCATGGACAGGGTTTTTCCGAAAGCGGATAAGAAACGACGGTATCGTTTTTTTGCGTAAGGAAAATCAAAAGAACAATTCACGGATCAAAACAGACAAAACATCTGGATGGATCCGATCAGAAGGAAAAACGGATCCTGGATCCGATGAAAAGATAGAACAGCGAGGACAAACAGTATGAAATTCAGCAGATTTGTTTCAAAAGCCGCCTGCCTGGGCGCTGCCGCTCTGCTTGCGGCCGGATGCGCCGGCAGCACGAACGACACCAGCAACGCCGACGTATCGAGCGTCACCTCTTCCATTGCCAGCAGCCAGACCGAATCGGTCGTTTCCAGCAAAGTGGCTACCCGGGCTTCCAAGTCGGAACCGGGCGGCAAGCAGTACCAGGCCGAAATCAAGATTTCCGGCTACGATGAACCAATCATCTTCACCATGGACGAAGGCATCGCTCCGGAAACCGTAGACAACTTTGTCAATCTGGCCGAAAAAGGCTTTTACGACGGCCTGACCTTCCACCGTATTATTGACGGCTTCATGATTCAGGGCGGCGATCCGCGCGGCGATGGAACCGGCGGAAGCTCCCGCAGCATTTACGGCGAATTCAAATCCAACGGTTTTGACAACTCCCTCAAGCACGTGCGCGGAACCGTATCCATGGCCAGAAGCAACCAGCCGGATTCCGCCAGCAGTCAGTTCTTTATCGTGCAGGAAGATGCGTCCAGCCTCGACGGGGAATACGCCGCATTTGGAACGGTAACCAGCGGCATGGATGTCGTAGACCAGATTGCTGAATCCGCGAAGCCGACCGACAACAACGGCTCCATTTCCAAGGAAGATCAGCCGGTCATCGAATCCATCACCATTACCGAACTCGATGACAAGAAATAAGCGGTAAGCACAAATCGAATCCAGTGAAGCTCTCTAGAGCAAAGAGAAAGCGCTCTGGAGCAAAGATAAAGATATAAAAAAAATCTGTATCTGTATCCTTCTGTCTCTTGCCTCTGGAAACAGCCTGAGCAAAGAAGACAGACCGAAAAAAACAGACCCGATCACAAATTGATGGACAGATTCTCAGAGCCGATCCGGCTCTTCGGGTCTGTCCTTCGATTTTGTAACGGTCACGGACTATGATGAAGATGCATGCGGCAGGGAGCCAAAACGATACGCGATATCCGACGTTTGCCCCTGGCTCATGACAGACAAGACATTTGAACAGGCAGATTTTTCAAAGAGTCAACGCGGCCGGAAAAAGCCGAAAGTACGATAGTTAAGGACAAAATGGCAAAGCACTTCGATCGTTTTGTTCAGATTTTCGTTTGTTTGACAATTCAAAAGGGTCTGCCTATAATATCAAATGCTACATGAGGTGAATAGCGTGAAGTTTCGTAAAAGCGATTTTCTGGCGGCGCCGGATGACTATCTTGAAGTCAATACCGACCTGGCCGATCTCGATGGAGCTCAGTTTGTGAATACGCCTGTTCTGGCCGTACCCGAGTGTCACGTCGAGGGCACTTTACAGTTTGACGGCCGCAGCAGGGTTGTCAGCAACCTTCATTACTCCGGCTTCATGATTGTTGAAGACTCGATTACCGGAGAAGATCTCGAATACGTTTTCGAGGCCGATTCTGAAAAAGAGTACTCATTCGATCCGCTCGAGGATACGGACGATCAGGAAGACATTCTCGTTGTGAACAACAACACGATTGATCTGAATGATGAGATGATCGAAGCGATTGTATATGAAGCACCCATGAGCATTACCCGTTTAGCCCGTGAAGACTATCCTAGCGGTAAAGGCTGGTCGCTTACATCCGATCAGGATGAGGGGGACAGCCAGCAGCAGGAAGATCCCCGCTGGGCAAAACTCAAAGATCTTAATTTCGAGGATAACTAGGAGGTGCCACCATGGCTGTTCAGCAGAGAAGAGGTTCCAAACACCGTAAGGCAAAAAGAAGAACCCATTACAAACTGACTAAACCCGCTCTTGTAAAATGCCCGGAGTGCGGCGAATTCAAACTCGCTCACAAAGTATGCCCGAGCTGCGGTAAATACAAAGGCAGACAGGCTGTCGAAGTAGAATAATTCCTGTCCCTTTTATAATCAGTATCCAGATGGATGAACAAGCAGAGAGACCTCTGCTTTTTTCTTTTTGCGCGTTTCGCATTTTCTCTAACAGGCCTGCAGGACGTTGATGTCCTCCTGCGGGCCTTTTCCGTTGTGCAGGAGCAAGCGCAGGGAAGCACGAAACTGAAATCCAGGGAAAGGAAATAGAAACGGGCAAATAGAAACGGGAAGGTCCTGACAGATCCGATCGCAAAAAACCACAGAATGTATCGCATTCGTGCGAGAAACCGTCTTTTCTGTATGGTCCGGAATTGGGATTCTTGTGTACCAAAGCAACAATTTCGTACCATAGCCAATTAGTATTAAGCCTATGCGATTTTAATAATACGAAAAGAAGAAAAAGACAACCGTGATAAACGTATAGAACGATAAAATAAAAAGGCCAGTATTTCTCCCGTTTGCCTGGACGAAGGCAGACGGGCGGCTGCTTTTTGGCTTTAAGAACAGGCGCAGGGATTTGAACGAATGGTTTTCCTTACGGGCAAACAGGAAAACCCCCATCCTGCATTGGATCCCCATTTTTATTTTGAACAGGAAAAGCGGTCGTTTTACGTTCCATCCATTTTCTCAAACGCGTGGTTTTGCCTCGGCTTTTGACCTACAGGCGCTTCTTCATTTGATTCGGGCAAAAATATAAATTACGAAGCGCTTCAATGCACTCTATTTAGAATATGGTCGCGCATACGACAGACAACCCATGTTCTATGGGCGATTAAAGCCATACGCAAAAGCACCAGATTTTTACGAGAGGACAGGGCGTAAGGGAAATCGGACAAAGAAAGGCCCAGTTATGAAAAAACATACAATGATGTCTGCACTCCTGTCTGTGTCGATACTGACAGGATCTGTATCTTCCTTCCCAATTCTGGCCGCTGAACCGGCTGCCCAGAATGAAACGACCGACCCTGCACAGTCCACAACGACGATTTATGACCATGCCCGCAATACCTGGTATCCAATGGGTACCGGCATGCAGGTCGAAACCGTCACAAACGAAGGCAAGTATTTCAAAGGCCACGCGGCGATTGATGACGTCAATGCGGAAAACACCGTAAAGGATCTGCTGCACGGCGAGAAGTCCTTTACGTTTGAGATCGAATACAAAACGCCGGAAAACACAAGCGCCAATCAGATGGAATACCAGATGATTCTTTCCAACGGCGACCATGGCTTTGTAGTACGCGACTACCATTATCAGAATCTTGGAATCACGACCCAGCTGATCGCCTATGGAGCCAATACGAATGACTGGATGACGTACAACATGAAGGAGTATGAAGCAGGAAATACCGATTACTCCAATCGTGTCCATACAGTTCTTGCCGGTTACGATGCCGAAACGAAGGAGCTCTTCTTCGTCTTCAACGATGGCTCGAGCTATCGTGGATCCATGAGTGGAACGGGCGGAATCAAGGCGACAAACTATCCGCTTTCCATCGGTACCGATCCGGAAAATACCGATCGCGTCTCCGCCTATCGGTTCAAATCCGTCAAGCTTTTTGAGGGCGTAAAAACTAAGGAAGACATGGAAACCCTCACCAAAGCCGATGCCAAAGTTTGGGTCGACGCAGACGATAACCCCGTTCAGCCTCAAGAGCCGGAACCGGAACCTGTCGTACTCGACTACTCCGTACTGCAGACGGCCTATACGGATGCGAGCAGCGTAAGTGCCGACAAATTCCAGTCCAATGCGGCATGGTCCACGCTGATTGAAAAACGGACCGTCGCTGCGAACATTCTTGCCGATCAGGACAATACTGCCCGTACGCAGAAAGATATTAATGACGCGGCTTCCGCCCTCAGCCAGGCGTGGCTCGCGGTTCGTCTGAGCGTCGACACCGAGATCAATCCGCTCCCCGCTCAATAACAAAACCAATCCAGAAATATGCTCTTTTGCATGCTTTCGTAAATGCGAAAAGCGCAGTTTCAATCGATAATCTGCCTTATGCACCGTCTGAACCGCAAAGATTCAGACGGTTTTCCATACATTGCAAAACTTGCGCATTTTACACCCGATCCAAGGCAAATTGTCTGCCGGACAGAAACAGGAACGATTGGCCATGAAAAATGTAGTCCGGTCTGATTTTTTGAAAAAACGCAATCATACCGATCGGTCGAAAAAGAGAAAAAAGGGGAAATCAGACGATTTACAGCCGGATTCTGGCGGATTTGCCCAGAACCTGTTCGCTGTATTGGTACACAATCGTTCCATTTTTGAACGAATATCTTCCTAAAATTTGTCTGAAATATGGGTACATAGACAAAAAGACCGGATTTGCTATAATTGAAATGCTTTATTTTATGAAGGGACAGAGAAATAAATGAATGCCTTATGGATTTCTCTATCCGGGATAATCGGACTTGTCCTGGGAATCGGCCTGATGGCCGCTCTTTCCAAAGCAGGTCTTAACAAAAATCAGCAGCAGGCAAATCAGATTCTTGAACAGGCGAACCGCGAAGCGGAAGCCAGACTGAAACAGGCAGTACTTGACGGGAAAACCCAAGTACACGATCTGAAAGTAGAAGCAGAAAAGGAAATTAAGGACCGCCGGCAGGAAGCCGTCGATCTTGAAAACGCCCTTCTGCGTCGTGAAGACAGCTTAAATTTCCGCGATCAGTCTCTGAACCAGAAGGAGAAGGAACTGAGCGCGCAGATGAAGAAGGCCAATGATCGCCTTCTTTCCTTAGAAGATAAGGAAAAGCAGCTTCAGCAGGAAATTGACCGACAGATCGAAGTCCTCGAGGGCGTAGCCCGGATGACCAGTCAGGAAGCGAAAGACGAGCTCTTCGCCCTTGTCGAAAAGCAGATGGAACACGAAACGATGGCTTACATCAAGGAAAAAGAAGATGAAGCCAAATCGCAGGCGAACCAGAAAGCGCAGGAAATCATCGCCTTAAGCATCGAACGCATGGCCCAGCAGGAAACGATGGACCGTACGGTCGCTGTCGTCCAGATTCCCAGTGAAGAAATGAAGGGAAGAATTATCGGACGTGAGGGCCGCAATATCCGTGCCTTTGAACAGGCCACGGGTGTTGAGCTGAACATTGATGATACGCCGGATCTGATCACCATTACCTGCTTCAACCCGATTCGTCGAGAAGTGGCCAGACTCGCCCTCGAATATCTCATTCGAGACGGACGCATCCAGCCCGGACGAATTGAGGACGCCGTTAAGAAATTCCAGCATGAAGTCGAGGCTGAGATTCTCAAGGCCGGCGAAGAAACTGTATTCAAGCTTGGCATCGGCCGCATCGATCGCGAAATCGTTCGTCTGATCGGTACGCTGAAATACCGTTTCTCCTATGGCCAGAATGCGCTCCAGCATTCCATTGAAGTCGCCCTGATTGCCGGAACGATGGCAGCTGAGCTGGGGCTCAACCAGCATATGGCGAAACGTGCCGGTCTTCTGCACGACATCGGTAAAGCACTCAATGTCGACCAGCAGGAAGGCAGCCACGTGGAGCTGGGTTACAAATTCTGCAAGAAGCATGGTGAAAAAGAAATCGTTCTTAATGCGATCGCATCTCATCATGGCGATACCGAACCAAAATTCCTGACCTCCCATCTGGTCATTGCCGCCGATACCATTTCCGCCGCTCGCCCAGGAGCCCGTAAGGAATCCGCGCAGGCCTACGTGGAACGTCTCGAAAACCTGGAAAAAATCGCCAATGAATTTGAAGGTGTGTCCAACGCTTATGCCATTCAAGCCGGCCGCGAGATCCGCATCATGGTTGTTCCCGAACAGGTGAGCGATACGGCCTGTGTTAAAATGGCCAGGGCGATCCGTGACAAAATTGAATCTGAACTGACTTATCCCGGACAGATCAAAGTGAACGTAATTCGTGAAGTCCGTGCACAGGAAATAGCGAAATAACGAATATCAAAGCCGCCCCGCAAAGGCGGCTTTTTATAACGGCTTTTCGTCTACAATAAAAACGGACGCATTCCCAAAAGGCACAGGGAAACATCAGAAAAAAAGCAGGGGAAGACCCGACAAAGACTCGGAAAAACTCGGATAAATCCGGCAAAGAAGCAGAGCAGTTTTCTTTCTCTCTCCGTTCGGATCACGGATCCATTCTCCGAACGTCCCTTAAATAGAGGAAGACTGTCCTTCAACCGTTAAGACAATCCAGACGCAGGACTTTTCTGACATAAGGTCACCCCCCCCC
>NZ_JAHDSX010000020.1:0-41236 GCF_020969955.1 Allobaculum fili
AATCGGTCGAAAGCTTAATCTAAGATTCGAGAAAGCTATACGCAAGAAGCCACTACGAAACCAACGATCGCGTTAGATCGTTATGTTGGAAGACTGATGTTTGTTTTTGGAAGATCCATTCAAAAAATCTAAGTATGGTGGCGATAGCCTGCAGGATACACCCGGAAACATATCGAACCCGGTCAGTTAAGCTGCAGAACGCCGACAATAGCCGCAAGGCAAAGATAGGAAGCTGCCAGACAAAATGAAATCCCCGAAGGATAAAGGAGAAATCCGATATCTTTCGGGGATTTTTCTGTGCGTTGGAAACCGAATGGAATCGGCGGACCAAAGCGGCTTTGAAAAAGAAACTAATCTTCTTCAAGAATGTGGGTGAGGGCCACTTTCACAACGGAATGGATATGTTCGTCATCCAGGAAGTAGTACACAGCTTTTCCGTCTTTCCGGCTGCGGATCAGTTTGGCGGCTTTAAGCGCCTTGAGCTGATGGGAAACCGCGGAACGGGACATGCCGATCACATTGCACAGATCCGACACGCACAGTTCTTTCTTTTCCAGCGCAATCAGAATTTTCAGCCGGGTCTGATCGCCCATGACTTTATAAAAATCCGCCAGCCGTTCCAGAATTTCCGGACAGGGAAGCGATTCAATGGCGTTTTCTACGGCTGCCTGATCCAGGCTTTCGTACAGAGGTTCATGCGTATTCATGCCTGTATCATACCGCATGATCCGTTTTTTACGCGAAATCATTCTCTAGAGCCCGCCCCAGAAGGCCATTCAAATCCGTTCAGAAAATGGGGATGTTTCTGTTGCAAACCCATGCAGAGTCGATATAATAGAAACGTAAATAGTTGAACAATCGTTCAACTAATAAGTGATTCAATGTATCCCAGAAACAGGAAGAAAACATAGTCATAAAAAAAACATAGTCATAAAAGGAGAACGTTATGAAGAAAACATACAAAATCGAAGTGGACTGTCCCACTTGTGCTTCGAAACTGCAGAGCTGTGCAGAACAGACGGAAGGAGTTGAAAAGTGCTCGGTCAATCTGATGACGCAGAAACTCGTCATTGAAGCCCCGGCCGAATCACAGAAAGCCATCATTGAATCCATCGCGAAGCGCATGGCGTATATCGATGATGACGTTGTGATCTACAGATAGCTATGACAAAGAAACAAAAGAAAAATCTCAGGAAAATCCTGATCAGCGCGGCGGCCTATGCAGCGCTTGCGCTTTCTTCAATCTGGATTCAATGGCCAGCCCTTCTTCAGGCGCTTCTCTATCTGGCCATCTATCTTTACATTTCCTGGGGTGTTCTCAAGAAAACACTCAAGAACATTAAAAACAAGGACTTCATGGATGAAAACTTCCTGATGACCTTAGCCAGCCTGGGTGCCTTCGCTCTTGGCGAATACTCTGAAGCCGTAGCGGTTATGCTGTTTTATCAGGTCGGCGAATGGTTCCAGTCCTACGCGCTGGAGCGCTCGCGCAAGAACATTTCCGCACTGATGGATATCCGTCCGGAATATGCCAACCTGGTCGAAGAAGACGGCTCCGTGAAGGAAGTCGATCCGGATGAAGTCAAAGTCGGTCAGACGATTGTCATTAAACCGGGTGAACGCATTCCTCTGGACGGTACGGTTCTTACCGGTACCGGTTCAATCGATACGTCCGCGCTGACCGGCGAGAGCGTTCCGAAAACGGTTCGTCCTGGCGACGAAGTCATTTCCGGATGCATCAACCAGAACGGACTGCTCCATGTCAAAGTCAGCCGGGAATTCTCGAACTCGACGGTTTCCCGCATTCTCGATCTGGTTGAAAACGCGACCGACAAGAAGAGCCGTTCCGAACAGTTCATCACCAAATTTGCCCGTGTCTACACGCCAATTGTTGTATGCAGTGCCATCGCTCTGGCGATTATCCCTTCGCTGATCACAGGACAATGGGCAACCTGGGTTTACCGCGCACTGGAATTCCTCGTTATTTCGTGCCCGTGTGCTCTGGTTATTTCCGTACCTCTGGCTTTCTTTGGCGGAATTGGCGGCGCTTCCCGCTGCGGCATTCTCGTTAAGGGAAGTACATATCTGCAGGATCTGGCCGATGTCAAAACCATTGTTTTCGATAAGACCGGAACGCTGACTAAAGGTACGTTTGAAGTCACATCGATTACCCCGGTATCCATACCGCGCGAAGAGCTTTTACAACTCTGCGCGAAAGCGGAATCGTATTCGACGCACCCGATTGCCTTAAGCATTGAGCGTGCGGCCAGACTGGAAAACCCGAAAGAGGGCGTTTCCAATGTCGAAGAAGTCGCCGGTAAAGGCATCATTGCTCAGATCGATGGAAAATCGGTTGCCGTCGGCAATGAAAAGCTGATGCTTTCATTAGGCATTCCGGCCGATGACCTGCCGAAAGGATCTGGCTTTGGAACTGTGGTTTACACCGCCTGCGATCAGAAACTTGCCGGAGTGATTGAAGTTGCTGACGAGCCCAAAGAAGAAGCCAGAACCGTTACCGATCTGCTTCGCAAATATGGCGTAAAACGATTCGTCATGCTTACCGGTGATGCCAAAGGTGTCGCCGAAGCGGTAGCCACACAGGCTGGCATTGACGAAGTACACGCCCAGCTTCTGCCGGAGCAGAAAGTCGAATGGCTGGAAAAGATTCTTCAGAACAAGGAAGGCATTACCGCCTATGTCGGCGACGGCATTAACGACGCGCCGGTACTGGGCATGGCCGATGTCGGTATTGCAATGGGCGGCCTGGGCAGCGATGCGGCCATTGAAGCCGCGGACGTTGTTCTGATGGACGATCAGCTCGATTCGCTGATTACCGCCATTCGTATTTCCCGCAACACCCTGAAGATTGCCCGCGAGAACATCATTTTCGCGATCTTCGTTAAAATTCTGATGCTCGTGCTTGGCGCACTGGGTATCGTCAACATGTGGGGCGCTGTATTCGCCGATGTCGGTGTTTCCGTTCTCTGCATTCTCAATTCCATGCGTGCCCTGCGTACGCGCAAATACCGTCTCAATACGCCGGAGCTGAAATAATCAGCCCCGGCTTTTTTGAAGGAAAGAGCGGACGCGGGCACCATTCGATCGCAATCGCGTGGTTTTTCCTATCATAGAAGAAGGAGGGATCCATATGAAAGAACATGAAAACAAGCTGGAGATCGCCGAACTGATCGGTGAGGTTTCCAGAAATCTGGACAAAAAGGATCTGAATAAAGTCCTTGAAGCCTTTTCTGCCGACGCAGAATTCACGATTGAAGAAGATGGAAAGGCTGCGGTCGATTTAACCGGAAGAGAAGCTATCCGCGAACACATTGCCAGCCATATGGAAAAGTATGATCTGATTTTCCATAACAGCGGCTCCACAGTTGTGGATCTGATTCATCTCGATCAGAGTGCGACAGCGGCTACCAGCTGCATCGTGAAAACCCGCACGAACGATCCAATCGTCACCACCGATGAATATGTGTACTATCTTGACTCGCTGGTAAAAGTCAACGGTTTCTGGTACATCGTAAAACGTACGATTCAGATCGAATCCAAATCGGTACGCTAAGCATGCAGAATCCGGGACTTTCCCGGATTTTTCATTTTCTGCCGGATCAGGCCTGAGGGCGAACAGGGCGTCATTTGGCAGGACAAAATTAAACGATCCAGTTTTGAGACTGGATAGGAGATCCATATGAAACGCTCTACTATTGCTTCGCCAGATGGCGCCCTGGCCTTTTTCTTTGCGATTTTCGCCTTGCTGATCTGGTACGTCTCGGTATTTCCGTCGATTGACAACCTGACGCTCTTTTCCTTGAGCATGGTCTGGCTGCTGCTTTCGGCGGGTACGCTGATTGCTTCTTTAATTAACATGGTCCGCGGTTTTTCGCGCGGCAATACCAACCTTCTCGCAACCATTCTTCTCGGATTTATTCCCGGTGTGGATACGCTGGTTGCCTTAGGCATGCGCGTAATCGGCGCCCCGTATCATCCGGTCCTCTATGGGGTCATGTATATGATTGGTGCTATCTTAACGATCAGCGCTGCCTGGCGGAGAAGAATGCAGCCTGGCTATATTTTTCTGCGGACACTGATTGTCGGCCTCGGTCTGCTCTGCCTGGGCATCGGTGATACGTTCGAACTCCATGGCGTTCTCGTCCTTGGCGGCTGGCTGATGTTTGTCTTTGCGATGCTCAGTTTTTACTATGGTCTGTCCAGACTGTACGAAGAGTTTGGCTTTCCGCTGCCGGAAGGCAAATCCTTCTTTAAGGAAAGCGAGAAGACAGCCGGTCTGCCGTCCTATCCGAAATCCAAAGCGGATAAGACGAGTAAAGAACCGCTTCATCCGCGTCAGGAACGCCTGAGCAGCCCGGATATGATTGTCGCCTTTATTTGCGCGACGTTTGGCAGCCTGAGCTTTGCCATTCCGTTTTTCGGTCTGGGCGATGATTCGGTGATGTCTGCCGGTATTATTCGTATCGTTCTTGGCATTATCTTTTACTGCAGTGCCCTGATCAATATGTTTAAAGGTTCGCCTTACGGTTCGCTTAATCTGATTTTCGCGGTCTGCTTTGGTCTGTTTGCAGGATCTACGCTCTCGCTCCAGTCTTTGCATGACGTGATTTCCTTTTCGATTCAGCCGACGTTTTTCGGGGTGGTTCAGCTGTTTGCGGGTCTGTATCTGGTCGCGATCATTCCGGCCACGCGAAAGGCACCGGCGTATCGTTCGCTGGCCATGTTCTGCTCGGGCATGGGCTTTGTAACAGGCGGAATCGACTTGCTGACAAAAATTCCGTACATGAACAAAGCCAGCGGCCTCTTCTTCCTCGTCTTCTGCCTGCTCAATATTTATGCAGGCATGTCGGCTCTGCTTCCCAGTCTTCGTCAGGGTCCGACCATCGATCAGCTGCTTAAAAAAGAAAAAGCCTGAGTCGTGACTCGAAGCATCCAGATATCGGAGCATTCAGATAGTTGAACATACAAAAACAGTCCTCTTTGCGGGTACGCGATCAAACGCTTCCTGCAATCGAGGACTGTTTTTTTTTGATGTTATTTTGGCTTATTTTCGTTTTGCCTGCCTTTGTTTCGTCTATCGACGTTTTGGCAGTCTGCGATTTTTGCGATCGGCGGAACGATTCGAAGCTTCCGGTGCCGTTTGACTGCGCATGGTCAGTGCAATCCGTTTGCGCTTGGGATCGACTTCAAGAATGCGGGTGCGTACGACCTGACCGACATGAACGATCTCATTGGGATCTTTGACAAAGCGGTCTGCCAGCTGGGAAATATGGACCAGACCGTCTTCATGAACTCCAATGTCGACGAACGCGCCGAAGCTTGTGACGTTGCGGACGGTGCCTTCCATTTCCATTCCCGGCTGCAAATCTTCCAGATGCAAAATGCCTTTCTTCAGAATCGGGCCATCGAGCGCGTCACGCGGGTCGAGTCCGGGGGAGGCGAGTTCGCTTAAAATGTCGCTTACCGTATACGGATCGCTGCCCAGTTCCTGAGACAGACGCTGCGCATTCAGGGATTTGAGCGTTCTGGAAAACCCATCGCTGTGCATGTCGTTTAAAGACAGATTCGTTTTTTCCAGAATCCGGGCGGCTAACGGATAGCTTTCGGGATGAATGCCGGTGTTATCAAGCGGGTTCGATCCGGAGTGAATGCGCAAAAAGCCGATGCTCTGCTCATAAATCGTATCGGAAAGCAGACTCGCCAGTTCCGTACGGTCTGTAAACGGACGGTTTTCTCTGGCTTTCAGGATTTTGCTGATCTGCGGCTTTTTCAGACCGGCGATATGGCGAAGCAGGCTGACGGAAGCCGTGTTGACGTTGACACCGACGCGGTTAACGACTTTATCGGTTACAAAGTCGAGCGTTTCGCGCAGCTGCTTCTGGGACACATCGTGCTGGTATTCGCCAATGCCCAGAGACTGGGGATCGATTTTCACGAGTTCGGAAAGCGGATCCTGTATGCGACGCCCGATGGAAATGGCGGAACGCTCTTCGACGGGCAGATCCGGGAATTCTTCCTTGGCCAGCGGGGAAGCGGAGTAAACCGAAGCGCCGGCTTCGTTTCCGATCACATAGGAAACTTCCGGGAATTCGGGAAGAATCGAAGAAATCAGTTCGATCGATTCCTGACTGGCAGTACCGTTGCCGATGACGATCAGCGTGGGATGGAAGCGGCGCAGCAGTTCCTTCGTTTTTGCGACGGCTTCCTGATAAAAGCGGGCTTCCGGAGCCACTTTGGATCCGTGCTTGAACGGATAGACGACGCACGTATGGAGCAGGCTGCCTTCTTTGGAAAGAACGGCCAGCTTGCATCCGTTCAGGTAGCCTGGATCCCATGAGAGAATGACCTGTCCTTTTAACGGTCTAGCCATGAGCAGGTGTTCGAGATTGGATGCAAAGCCCTGAATGGCTTTTTTGTGTGCGTTTTCGCGCAGCTCACTGCGGATTTCGCGTTTGACGGAAGGCAGAATGAGACGGATGAGCGCGTCATGAATGACGGCCATCATCCAGTCGCTGACCGGCTTGCGGCCAAAAAGGATCTGCCGGATCCGGCGTTCGATGTCTTCGTTGTCGCTGGTAATGGATACGGTGATGACTTTTTCCTTTTCCGCCCGGTCCATAGCGAGGACGCGATGGTGCGGAATGGTTTTGATCGGATTGGTGAAGTCGTAGAACATTTCATAAATGCCCTGCGGATCTTCGGCATCTTTTTTCAGCGTGCTCGTCAGGGATTCTTTTTCAAGAAGCTCCTTGCGAACGGCCTGACGGACGGCAGGGGTGTTGGCAATGCGTTCGGCGAGAATGTAGCCGGCCTGTTCGAGGGTATCGTCATCAAGCGTATCCGGACGGGTTTTGAGTTCGAACAGAGAATCCGCAATCGGACCAAACCCGGCTTCGATCGCGGCGGATGCTTTGGTTTTGCGCTTTTCCTTGTAGGGACGATAAATTTCTTCCAGCTCCGCCTGAGTTGCAGCATCGAGAACGGCTTTTTTCAAATCGTCGTTCAGAACGCTTTTTTCCTGAAGCGCGGCCAGAACGGTTTCCTTTCGCTCCTGCAGAGCGGTCTGGTATTTCCAGGTCTGTTCAATGTTTCGCAGCTGGTCCTCATCGAGAGAACCGGTCTGCTCCTTGCGATAGCGGGCGATAAAAGGAATGGTGGCTCCTTCTTCGAGCAGATCGTGTGCAGCCTGAACCTGACGCTCAGGCAGGCCGAGAAGTTCGGCGGTACGTTTTAAGATATCCATTTTTTCAGGATATCATCCAGAAGAGAGAATGCAATCGGATCGATGACAGATGCAGGATCGAGGCCGAATCGAAGCTGAATTGAAGCCCAGTCAAAGGGCAGTTCACAAGAAACTCGAAGCGGATAAAAGCGTTCCAAAAGCGTCTGGATGCGCCGCATAGAGCCGACGAAAAAGCCAACGGATCTGGACGAATATATATATTGTAGAGAATGAGGATTTCCAATTACGAATTGGCGAAAAAGAAAGGAAGAAAGGCCATGAAAGCTCATGCAGAAAAAGAACAAGGACACGAGCCAATGTGCGGTCATGTATACGAGCAAGTATACGAACAGGCACACGATCCCGTACAAGAGCTGGATGAAACGAGAGAAAGGCTGCCCATTCGTACGCAGATCGAAGCGTACGCCAATCCCAGACGGGCCGCCTTTTCCGCTTCGCTGACGCCGACGATCGATTCGTCCCGCGTTCTTGGCGTTCGGGTCGGGGACCTGGATGCGATTAAAAAGAAAATGACCCCGGTGCAAAAGACAGCATTTCTTCAGGAAAAGCCGCATCTCTATTACGAAGAAGATCTTTTGCACGTTCGTCTTCTCAATGAACTTCGAGATCCACAGGAAGCCAGAAGCGCCGCAGAAGATTTTCTGTGTGCCTGCACATCCTGGGCGATTACGGACGGACTGAGCTTTCGGTATTTAAGCGATGAAGATCTGCTGAGCATGGCCAGCGATTTTCTCCAAAACGAAAACGAATACGCTGTGCGCCTTGGTCTCCTCTGGATTTTAAAGCGGGCCCCAAAACGGCCGGATGCCAGACAATGGGTCGATCTGGCTTTGCAGGCGAAAGGGCAAAACGACACGAAACAGCTGATCGACATAAAGGGCTGGATGCTTTGTGAAGTGATGATTTACAAGCCGGATCTGGCCTGGTCCATTCTGGAGGATCCAGCGATTTCTCGGGATGTTCGTTTGCGGGCGATCGCCAAGTGCGTGGAAAGCCTGCGCATTTCCAATGACGACAAGGAGAAGCTTCGTGCCCTGCGAAAGAAACTGAAAGAAGCAAAGCGCTAAACGATTTCTGCCAAATTCACCCCATCCCAAAGGGCCTCGTTTACGGCCGGTAAAATGCAGGTAAAGAAAGAAAGCGGTTCGATCCTTCCTCAAAGGTCGATCGAAAGCCGGTTTCTTTTCGAAAAGAGAAGGATGAGGTGTACAACTATGAAAAACAAATCTTCTTTGCTTACGGGTACCATCGAAAAATCCGGAAAGAAAATCGCTCTGCTCGAAGCCGGCATCGCTGCGCTGGCTGTAGTCTTCGGCTTTTCGATCCTGGTTCTGATCGCCCATGTGCAGTCGGCGATCGAAATCCTGCTCTTTCCAGACGGCTTGACGATGCCAGGTTTTCCGGCGGAATGGCTGTTTGCGGCAGCGGCAACGCTGGCGGCAGTCCTCTGTGCGGTTCCTGTTCTGACCCGCCGCTTTCGCCGCCGATAAGGTGCATTCAGACCGGCAAAGTAGAAGCCGCTTTCTATCTTTTGCCGGTTCGCACAAAAGCTCTGGGAAAGTCTGCATGGTGCGGGCATCGTTTTGACAGAAGTTCACAGAGCGCCTTATAATCAGGGCAACGATGCTGAAAAGGACATGGTTTTCCGAGATTTGGATCCAGAAAGAAGAGCGGTCGATGCGAGCTCTTTGAAGAACCGGAAGATTACTCCCTTGGAATCGCCCCTGAAAAGGTGTGCCGTTCGTCCGCGTTAAGGCGTCAAGAGCTGGCTGTTTCGTCAATGGTTCTTCCTGTTCCACCCGATCCGCTGGATATCGAATTCAAACGATCGGATTCTTGTTCGACATGAAGATCGAACGCATTTCATTGCTGGAAGAAAGAAGCAGTCTGAACTAAGGTGGTACCGCGCACGGCAGGCGTCCTTATGGATTCCTGCCGTTTTTTTATGCCCAAAAGGCAAAGCGTCTGTCGGAGAGCGGAACAGATTCGACAGGCATGAAATCACACTCGCAAGAAAGGACAGAAACTGTTATGGAACTCATCAACATTCTTGAAGATGAACATCTTTCTACGCTGAACCATTCTGCAGCCCATCTGATGGCGCAGGCAGTGAAACGTCTGTATCCTCAGGCAAAGTTCTGGGTTGGACCGGTCATCAGCGATGGCTTCTACTACGATATGGATCTTGGCGATGTCAGTCTGACCGATGAAGACCTCGTCAAAATCGAAAAGGAAATGAAGAAGATCGCCAAGGACGGCAAGCGCATTGTTCGCCGCGAAGTGTCCAAGGAAGAAGCCCGTGAAATGTTCGCGGACGATCTGTACAAGGAAGATCTGATCGACGGACTCGAAGACGGAAACATCACCGTCTATTCGCAGGGTGAATTTACCGACCTCTGCCGCGGACCGCACGTGGATTCCGTGAAAGAACTGAAAAACGTAAAACTGCTCAAGCACTCCGGCGCCTACTGGAAAGGCGACAAGAACAACAAAATGCTTCAGCGTGTTTACGGTATTGCCTTTGATACCAAGGAACAGCTCGACGACTATCTGGCAGCGCTCGAAGAAGCGAAAAAACGCGACCACAAGAAACTTGGCCGTGAAATGAACCTGTTTACGGTTTCGGAATATGCACCAGGTATGCCGATTTTCCTGCCGGATGGTATGATTCTGCGGAATCTGCTTGAAAACTACTGGTACGACATTCATGCCAAAAACGGTTACAAGTTCATCAAGACACCAATCATGATGTCCCGTGAACTTTGGGAACGCTCCGGCCACTGGGATCACTACAAGAACAACATGTACACATCCAAAGTGGACGACCGCGATTTTGCCATCAAGCCTATGAATTGCCCGGGTGCGCTGCTCGTCTATAACAACGACCTGCACTCCTACAAGGATCTGCCGCTGCGAATCGGCGAACTGGGTCAGGTTCACCGCCACGAAGCGTCCGGCGCGCTGAACGGTCTGTTCCGCGTTCGTACGTTTACCCAGGATGATGCGCATATTTTCGTAACTCCGGATCAGATCGAATCCGAAGTTAAGGGCGTTCTGGATCTGATCGACCAGATTTACGGCGTATTCGGTCTGCCGTACACGATCGAACTGTCCACTCGTCCGGAAAAGGACTACATCGGAACCATCGAAATCTGGGATAAATCCGAAAAAGCCCTCGCGGATGCCTGCGTCAAAGCCGGCAAGGACTACACCGTAAACCCGGGCGACGGCGCCTTCTACGGACCGAAACTGGATATCCATATCAAGGATTCCCTCGGCCGTGACTGGCAGTGCGGAACGATCCAGCTCGACATGAACCTGCCAGAACGTTTTGAATGCACTTACGTAGATGCGGACGGCTCGAGAAAAACACCGCTCATGCTGCACCGTGTAATTTATGGATCCATCGAACGCTTTATCGGTATTCTGATTGAGCACTTCGGCGGTCACTTCCCGCTGTGGCTGGCCCCGAAACAGTTCGTTGTCATTCCGGTTCATCAGGAAAAACATGCGGCGTACGCCAGAGAAGTGGCAGATGCCCTCGAAAAACTCGGCATGCGTGTCAGCGTCGATGATCGCAATGAGAAACTCGGCTACCGCATTCGTGAAGCCCAGATGAAGAAAATTCCGTATCAGCTTGTTGTCGGCGACCGCGATATGGAAGCCGGAACGGTAACCATCCGTAAATCCGGAAGCAAGGACGCGGTAACTCTGACGCTCAATGAGGCTCTTGATCGCTTTAAGAAGGAGGTTGACGACAAATGTCTCTTTACCATCGATTAAAACCCGCCCTGTGCGGACTGCTCGCACTCGGCCTGGCTGCCTGCAGCTCACCAGCTCCTGCTGCATCCAGCAGCGAAGCATCTTCCACATCGTCCAAAGGATCGGAAACGGCTCTTGCTGAACCTTTGAAAGTACTCTGCCCGCAGGGTGCACCGGCTCTAGCTACACTTGGCCTCGAAGTCGATGACGCGGATGTGGAATATGTTGAAGGCCAGGATCTGCTGGTCAGCGAACTGTCCAAGAAAGAGGGCGACTACGATATGATCGTCGCTCCAATCAACCTGGGTGTAAAAACCTGGAAAGAAGCTGAAGCCTATCAGCTTGAAGGCGTTCTGACCTGGGGCAACCTGTATGTAGTCAGCGCCGATGAAACCTGGAATGCGCCGGATATGAAAATCGCTCTGTTTGGCGAAGGCGCTGTTCCTGGACTTGTCTTTGATGAAGTCTATCCGGATCTGCAGGCGACCAGCGAATACTATCCGTCGGTAGCCGAAGCGTCTACCGCTCTGGTTTCCGGAAAAGTGGATGCCGCTCTGCTTGCACAGCCTGCAGCCGCTGGTGCTGTAGCCAAAGCCAAGGAAAACGGTACCGAACTGAAAGTACAGGCCGATCTGCAGCAGCTCTGGCAGGAAAAACACGAAACCAGCCAGAAAGGCTATCCGCAGGCCGCTCTGTTCGTGAAGAAAGATCACGCCAAAGATTACCAGAATGCCATCGACAAAATGGCTGACTATCTGAAAACGGCAGACGAAGCCAAGATCGAAGAAGATGTCGATCTGCTCACACCGGATAAACTCGGTGTTCCAAATGCGAAACTCGCAGCCAAGACCTGGGCACAGCAGAACATCCACTTTGAAAAAGCCGCTGATGTAGAAGAAGACATCACCAAATTCCTCGACGTCTTTGGCATGAAACTGCCGGAAGGTCTGCTTGTAAAGTAAGACACGATTGAGAAATAAAAATGCCAGTCCTTTCTTTGTTCAGGCATTGGACTTTTTCCTTCCTCAGGCTTTGCCTACACTGAGCTTGTGGAGGGCCATGTCATGAACGAAGAACAGGCACATGTACAGTTTCTGAAAGATAAAGCCCAGTCTTTAGGCCTTACGTTTGAGCAGTACATGTTATTTCTCATTTTCGAAAACATTGAACATTCGCCGTATTTCAATACGCCCGCACCCGTTTTGCAAAAGGAACTGTGGCAAAACTGAACCGGCGACGGATTCAAGATCCAGTAAAATGAGAAGAAGACAGCCGCAAAAGCTGTCTTCTTTTTTTTCGCGGCGCTGTTTTCAAAATCAAAAGCGTTCGTCTTCCGGTCCGAATTCTGGATTCTTCCGGATGTGCAGTACTCTAAATAGGAAGATGTCCGCCGTTTTGATAGACTCTTTTTGAAATCCGCAAACGTAAAAGCGAAAACAGGACGACAGTCCCGCTTTACCAGAGAAAAAATCGAAGCCGATCGACAGCTGCTTTCCGAAAGAAAAAGGGCTTACAACGCTCAGTACACTGAAAGTAGAAGCTTGATTTTGCCGTAAAACGCCGTTAGTGTGTCGAAAATGACCGATGCCTATCCAAAAACGGCAATATACCCCCGGAAAACGAGAAACATCGGCTTTTGCAGAGCCGCCAGCGAATCCTGAATACGAGCTCAAAATGCGTGGTTCAGATTAAGCCGACTGAATCTTTGGTAAACCGATATGGAAAGAAGGAATCTCAATGAAAACGGTCTGGATTGCGACCGGCAACGCGCATAAAGCCGAAGAATTTGGGCAGATGCTCGGAAAGGACGTGCAGATTCGCACCCTGAAAGATCTTGAGAAGGAACCGGAAATTGTAGAAGACGGAAAAACCTTTGAAGAAAACGCGCTCATTAAAGCCCGTGCTCTGCATAAGCTGGTCAAGGCTTCCGTCTTTTCGGACGACTCCGGTCTGGAAGTGGATGCCCTGAACGGAGCCCCCGGCATTTATTCCGCCCGCTTCATGGGAGAAGACACCAGCTACGACATTAAGAATCAGGCGATTCTGGATGAGATTGCCGATAAAAAAGGCGACGAAAGATCCGCCCGCTTCGTCTGCGCCATCGCCTGGATCGAAGAGGACGGTACCGAACACGTCTACCGCGGCGTAATGGAAGGACGGATTCATGATCGCATCGAAGGCGAACACGGCTTTGGCTACGATCCGATTTTCTACTATCCGCCATTTGGCACGACGAGCGCCAACGTTGCTCCGGAAAAGAAAAACGCGGCCAGTCATCGGCACAATGCTCTGGAGCAGATGATGAAAGACTGGAAGAAAAAGTCAGGTGCAAATAATGATTAACGTTGTACTTTATGAGCCCGAAATACCGGCAAATACTGGCAACATAATAAGAACCTGTATGGCCACGGGATCGGTTCTGCACCTGATCGAACCGCTTGGCTTCACGTTTGAAGACAAGTATCTGCGGCGGGCAGGTATGGATTATATAAAGGATGCGGACATCCGCATTTATAAAAACTGGGACGATTTTGCTTCGAAAAACCCCGAGGAGCGCTGCTTCTTTCTGACCCGTTACGGCAAGCAGCCGCCTTCTTCCTTTGACTTCTCCAACCCGGATGAAGATGTCTATTTTGTTTTAGGCAAGGAAAGCACGGGAGTGGATAAAGCCATTCTCAAGCGCAATATCGAGAGGTGCATGCGCCTGCCGATGGTGCCCAACGCGCGCAGTCTCAACCTGGGCAACTGCACGGCGATCATGGTGTATGAGGCGCTTCGCCAGCAAAATTATCCAAATCTCTCCTTTTCGGAGCAGCTCAAAGGCGAAGATTTTCTGGAAAACTATCAGCCGCCTGTACAGGACTAGAACATCCTCTCCTGTTTGCTGGCAGAACTGCACGCCCGGCAGAAACCTTGTATGACCCTTTGCGACCCGCTCACAGAAAACACATATGGCTGTCTGAACAATAGACATGAAGCGAAACCTTCCTGTCCTGGTTCAGACGGCTTTTTTTGATGGACCTCCGCTCAAAGTCTTTATGTTATTCCGTTGCTATTCGCTTATAAAACGAGACGCTTTTTTCCAATGCCTTTCTATATATAAAGGGATAAAAATATATAAAGGGATAAAAATCTATAGGCTTTCTTAATCCTGAGGCGTGTTCAATCCGATACCTTTCTGGACGCAAATAAACCCGAAAACAGCCCGCTGCCTGGCGCATTTCGAACCGGTCCTTTCCTTATATAGGAAATACAGGAAGTAGGGAATACAGGAGGAGAAGACAGAAATACAGAAAGATCCGGATCCAGCCGCTCGACTGAGCACCTGACGAAGACGAGTTTGCCAAGAAGAGAATAAAGACGTGTGGGCCTGAGCAGGAAGTAAGCGTACAGGGATGAGTCTGCAGGCATCCGGACATCCTGGGCTAGGAATGCGTGAGGCGCATGGAGAGGCTTTCTCTTTCGTTTCTATATAGAAAGAGCGATAGAAAGAGCGGACGGCTTTTCGATCCATGGTCTGACGGATCGGTTGAAGGCTGAACAAAGGCAGCTCTTGCCGTATGCAGGCCGAAAAGAAAGGAAACAGGGCCGGCTTTAAAAGTTAACAGCCGTTAAGAATTTACCGGACCGGATGAGGGTGCCAAACTCCCCGAAAAGAAGAGGAAAATCATCCATTTTGCGATTCTGGCTCATAGCGGCCAGCCAATTTATCGTCCAAAAACCGACATACTCGGGTATTTGTCTGTCCTTGAACGTCCCTTAAACGGCCCAATTGGGTCAAAATCGGGGAAAAAGCCGTTTATGAATCGTTATGGTTGACGAAATCATACATATTGGATATCCGATTTTCTTCTGAAAAAAAAACATCATTTATGTTGTTCTAAATGGAATAGAGAAGTGTGCGAATTGCTTTCAAAATTTCATGAATTATCACACGAATTCCCACAAACTATTTTGAGGTCCTTTACTTAAAGGGCCTCAGGAAAAAACCACGTTAGAAATTCTTAAGAAATTCCGAAGATATTTTTTGGGGAATTTTGCGTCTCAAAATAAGTCGTGCTAAGGTATGGATGTTCGAAAAAGAGGTGAGATAGAAATGAATTTTGTTGAAAAACACAGTAAACTTTTGGCAGTTGCCTTATGTCTTTGTGCTTCCGGCCCCATTCTTTCTACCGTTCATGCTTACGAAGTCCAGCCTGGCTGGCATTCCAATGGAGAAGTAAGTTATTATGTATTTGACGATCACCAGAGAGCGAAAGGTCTCACGGTAATCGACGGCGCAACATACTATTTCGATCAGAACGGAGAAATGCAGCGCGGCTGGCAGAATATCAATAACGAAACTTATTACTTTGATAATAACGGTCAGGCCGTAACCGGCAAATCAGAAATCCAGGGTATGACCTATAACTTCCAGCAGAGTGGTGCTCTTGCAGCCGGCTGGAACGAAGACGGTACCTACAGCAACGAAAAAGGATTCCCGGTAGCTTCCACTTGGGTTAACGACGCAACTGGAAAATTTTACCTGGATGAAAACGGACAGGCTGTAAAAAATTCCTGGAAGGATCTCGATGGCGGACGTTACTATTTTGACGAAAATGGACGTACCGTAATCGGTGAGATTCAGGCTGACGGAGCGGTTTATTATTCCGACGACCAGGGTCTTGTAAAGACTGGCTGGCGCGATGAAAACGGCGGACGTTACTACTATAACGAAAACGGCGTTCTTAACACCGATACACTGAAGGATGTTGACGGAACCACTTACGCGTTCAACGCAGACGGTTCCCTGATGACCAGCACCACAATCGACGGCTACAACGTAGACGAAAACGGTGTCGCAACTCTGATTCCTGTAGAACCAGAAGCACCGGTAGATACGCCTGTAACCGACAATACGGAAATTCTGGATACAACAGAGCCGACAGTACCTGCACCAGATCCTAACGACGTTGTCGAAGAACCTGGCGTTGTGACCCCTGTTGATACTCAGCCGGATTATTCCGATCCAATCGTTACCCCGGATCCAACTCCGACTCCGCAGCCGGATCCAGCTCCAGTAGAACCCACACCAGATCCAGCGCCTTCCTATGATAAGGCCAACACCATCTATCAGGCAGCCATGAGCCAGCTTGGCGTATTCCAGGACTGCACGATGCTCGTTACCAACTCTCTTGCGGCAGCCGGCATTAACTTCCACGGATGGCCTCAGGATTACGCAGTACTCGGTGACTGGACAAGCAACCCTGTTCCAGGTGATATCATCATCTACAGCGGACACGTTGCAATTTATGCCGGTAACGGCATGGCAGTACACGGCGGATTCAACGGCAACACAACCGTTCTCTTCTCTGTAAACTGCACTTCCGTACTGATTGGCTACATTCACGTACGCTAGAAATGAACTTCAAGCTGTCAGCAATTCGCTGGCGGCTTTTTTTCATGGCTTCTAAGCCGCAAAAGCATAAAATCCCATTCCTGGTTCTGCCGGGATAGAAAATCCCCGTACAGAGCGATTCTTAGCCGGATATGAACCTTCTGCGTTTTGAAAAAAGGCTCATTCCGGCTTTTTGTATCGTCTTTTTGAGTGAAACCGCTTGCAGAAAGGGCCAGGTCGAAGGAGGAGGATTTTCAGAACGGGTGCGCAAAACGAGGAGGGAACAGGATACCCTGCAGATTTATCAGCGCATATGAATCGCACAGGAATAAGGAAGCGCAAAAAAGAAAAAAGCTTCGGTCAGACAACATCGCCAGACGATCAGACTGCGTAAACACCGTATTCACTTGAAACGCAAAAATATAGGCGAACTATATTTATGGCACTAAAACAATCTTAATTGTATAATGTCTATCCTTTGCTATCTTTGGACTTTCCGAATCAGGAGCTCATTTCCCCGGGATTTCCAAACTTTGGTAATGTGTTAGCGGTGATCTATTGAAAGAAAAGCCGTTTTTAAAGATTTCAAAAATGGTACTGCCCCTTATCTTTTAGGCAAACTCGATACTCACGCGCTCGTTTTGAGAGCGGTTCTTCTGGAAAAGAATCCCGTCTTTGAATCCAGAAAGCCGGTTCTCGAACGGTAAACTAGAGAAACGAAAGAACATTTATGAAACAAATCAAAACCGAAAAATTTACTGAAACTTCACTGAGCGTTCGCTGGTTTGTTCCTCTTGAGCGAAAAGACATCACATCCTGGAATCTGCTCAATGCCATGCTCAGTCGAAGTACTGAGAAATACAGCAGCCGCGAAGCCGCCGGCAAAGCCAGTGCGATGGCGTACGGCACCCGCTGTGCATACAGCCTCTGCGCCTACGGCAACTATTTGCGCATCGAATATGGCATGCGCTTTTTGCGGGAAAATCTGATCGGCGAAAAAAGCTATACCGCTTTACTGATCGATCTGTTCGACCAGCACCTGTTTCATCCGCTGCTTACCCAGCCGGTATTAGACGAGGCCAAGTATCTGCTGCGTCTCAACCTGAGCTCCATGGCCCAGCAGCCGGATCTGCGCTCGCTGGAAATGGCGTTTCAGGCGTTTACGGACTACGAATCCGTATCGATCCCGATCCGCGGCGCCATCGAAGACATTGACCGCGTCACCCTCGAAGACATTCGCAGCCTGTACTCCAGACTGATGAAGACGCCCTGCGAAATGATCAGCTGCGGTACGTTCTCGGAAGAATTCAGCCGCCATATCGACAGATCCATCGACTCGCAGGACATTTACACAACGTGGGAAAAAGTTGAAGCGTTTCCAACGCCTGTTCGCGTCAGCGAAGAGCGGGAAATCGCGCAGAGCGCCCTCTGTCAGGTGTACACGACGGACATTCTTCCCGACGATGACGACTACTATGCGCTTCTTGTTCTCGACTCGCTTTTAGGCGGAAGCTCCGTATCGCTTCTGTTTGAAGAAGTGCGCGAGAAAAACAGCCTGTGCTATTCGATCAGCACATCGCTCGTTCGCTTTTCCGGCCTGCTGCTCATCACGACCGGCGCGGCGCGCAGCGCGCTGCCTAAAGTCGAAGAGCTCGTCCGTCACATTCTGGAGCAGGTGAAAAACAAGGAAGTGGATCCGGCGACTTTTGAAATGGTCAAAGCCGAAATGATCGACAGCCTTAAGGGCCAGTCGGATAGTGCCGCGCGCATGATTGAACAGGAATTCCTGAACCAGATTCTGCACCGCACTGACGATATCGGCGATGTGATCGAAAGCGTCCGTGCCGTTACCCTTGACGATGTAGCCCGCGCAGCCGGCAAGCTGAAACTCGCGGTAACGTCTTCGGTCATGCAGGCCGAAGCGAAAGGACCGCAGGGAAAGGAGCAGTATGCCGCTTAACATGGAACGAAAAGAGAAGACGCTTGCCAACGGCATGAAAGTCATTCTCATTCATAAACCCGATTACGCCCGTTCGCTCTTCATGATCGGCATTCCCGCGGGAAGTACAAATCTGAGCGATGATCTCAACGGCGAGCGGATCGATCATCCGCAGGGCTGTGCCCACTTTCTGGAACACCAGATGTTCCGCCTGAACGGAAAAGACGTGACGTACGATCTCGCCGCCGTACAGGCCAAAAGCAACGCCTACACGTCCTATAACGAAACGTGCTACTACATCTGGACCAACGACGATCCGATTCCGCCCCTCGATATCCTGATCGATTTTGTTCAGACGCTCGACATCGATGAAGCGAGCGTCAATAAGGAAAAGGGAATTATCCTTTCCGAGTACTCGCAGTACGAGCAGGAGCCGGAAATGCGCCTGCTGCGGGAAACCTTTTCCTCGCTGTACGTCAATCATCCGATGCGCGAGGAAATTCTCGGCCGCCCGGAAGACATTCAGAACATGAAACCGGAAGATCTGAAGGCGTTTTACGAGACCTGGTACGACCCGTCCAATCTCGTTCTGGTCGGCGTGACCGGTCACGATCTCGACCCGCTTATGGACTGGATCGAAAACAAGGAAAAGGAATACCCGGCGAAGCTGGCGGTTCCTTCCAGAAAAGTGCTCCCTGAAGAGCCGGAAGACGTGTGCCGGCGCAAGGCCATCATCCCGATGGACGTGGATCTGACCTACGTCTGCCTGGGCGTCAAGATGAAGCCGCTCACGGGCGATACCCGCGATCAGATTCGCAAGGACTACATGCTGAACCTGTGGCTGAACGGACGCTTTTCCACGCTGAATCCGGAATGCCAGAACTGGATCGATCAGAAAATCATCGGATCGATCTTCGGTGCCGAAGCGGATCTTGATGACGATCACGCCTACATTCTGATTTACGCGCAGAGCGATCGACCGGAAGAATTTTGCTGGACGATGAGTGAAATTCTCAACAAGAAGCAGCCGCTCTCCCAGGAAATTTTCGAATCCGTTCTGATCCGGGACAAAGCAAGCGCCATTCGCATGTACGACAACTTTGACGGTCTGGCGTCCGCAACCGTTCGCTACGGCTTCGGTCTGGGGGATCCGTTTGAAGACCTCGACATCCTCAACTCCATTACTCTGGACGATCTCAACGCCTACATCGCTTCGCTCGATTTCAGCCATACGAGCGAAACGTTCGTGCAGCCGATCAGCAAGGAGGAAGACTTCCTGGACGAAGAACCCTCTGAAGGCTTAGTGGCGTAAACGGCTGGGATCCCTATTTCGAGACGAGCCTTGAACCGGATCCAATCGACAGACTGACGATTGGATCCGGAATGGATCAAATGCGCCGAAAACATGATATTCATTTAAAAAGCGGTCATTCTCATCAATCAAATGCATGAGAATGGCCACTTTTTCTTCGATTGTCATGAAATAGGCGATTTGAGCGATTCTGCCTTTCTTTCTATACTGAGCGTGTTTTCAGCAGAGCTTTATCCGAAAGAGAAGAGAGAAGGAAAGGAGGAAAGACATGAATCAGTTCTGTCTGGCAGGCAAAATCGCTTCGATTCCAGAATTGAAAACCAATCCGCAAGGCTGGAAAACGTGCAGCGTTCTGATCGAGGTCGAACGCCCGTTCGCCAATTCCAAAGGCGAGTTTGAAAGCGATCTGATGAGTCTGGAAGTGTGGCGCGGGGCAGCCGAAACGCTAGCCAGCTGTGCCCGCCTGAACGCCTGGATTACCGCGAAGGGCCGCATTCAGTCCAGACCGCTTCAAAAAGACGGACGAACCGTTTCGAACGTCACCCTGATCGCCGAAAAGATTGAATACATACACTGATACCGCCCATACACAGTCCAAAACGATCCGCCCCTCTTCCAGGACGGATCGTTTTGCCGTGCTGGCCGAGTCTACACTGGACAGGTACAATAGGAAAAACAGGGCGGAGCCAGAAAACGGATCTGCTCGTTTAAGGGGCGTGCGGAAAACGAAAGATCGTTTATTCGCAAGAAAAACGGAAACAGCCGGCAGAGTCAGCCGATCGAACGGGCGAAACATCGATCGACAGGCAACAAGCTTGTTTCCAGTAAAACAAAGGGGATCTGAGAATTTTAGGAAAGGAAAAGAGTATGGGATTACTGGATAAACTTGGCGAAGCGCGCGCTCGCCAGCAGGAAAAAGAGCAGGAGGAGCTGCGGCAGGAAGAACAGGAACTCGAAGCGCGTTCGCTTTATTTTCCCCTGAAGTCATTTGATCGAATTTTGCTGGAAGATCTCGAAATCACCCCTCTGGGTCATAACCAGGCCATTGTGGAATACGAAGACGAAGAGATCGGCTTGATTTACTGTCCGCTTGATGAAGAGCAGATTGAGGATCTCGAAGAAATCAATCTGTGCATCCACGACGGCAAGCTTTGCGTACAGCTCATTGCGGATGAAGACAGTCCGATTCCCTTTAAAAGCGGGATGACGGAAATGCGCTATGGCGATCTGCTCGAGGGCGTATCCGCAAAATCGGAAACCGAAAGGGAAGTCACTCTTCCCGACTTGCCGGCAGAAGGCGAAGAATACGAAAAAAATCCGGATCGAGAAGCTTAAGCGTCCAGGAGAACCGTATAAACGACTGAGCGAAAAGAAAACGGTTTTGCGAACGGTTTAGAAATGGGAAATCGCTCAGGGAGCAGCTATGGACATTCGTTTTGAACAGGAAGAAAACCCGGTACTGGAAGAGAAGGTGCCACTGCAGATTCTGGAGGCGGCCGCATCCGGTAAGAATACGGAATACCGCCTGACGATCGGCTGGAAAAAGAAAACGGTAGAAGACCGCTATATCCGCCGGTTCTTTGCGGTGCATCCCCGGCGGGCAGATTATGAAAAGATGTGGCTTCCGCCCGAGGAAGCGGTCCAGTCCGACATCTGGAGACGACGGTTTCATAACGTGGAGGAGCTGGCAGCGCGAAGCGAAGCCGACCGGCTGTACTGGCAGGGCGCCATTGCGATCGACTGTATGGCCGAGAGCTTTCTCGAGTCCGAAGCCGCAGCGAACTGGCGGCTTTGCGAAGCCTTCGCCAGTCTGGCCGAAGCAATGCTGCTCGAACACTGGAACGAACTGCCCGCGCAGAGAAAGCCGCTTTGTAAACGATGGATCGCCTTGCTGGAACAGGGCTATGCCGTCTGGGGCTGGACGAAAGAACGTTTTGATTCCCTGTATTTTGCCCTTACGGTATATCTGATTGCCTGTATAGAAGAAGGCGCGTATGATGACGCGCTCGAACTTTGGAAAACGCAAAGCGATCAACTGGCTCAGCTGCAGAACCAGTCGGCGGAGTTGTGGATCACAGAAGCCAGAGCGCAGGTCGATCGGGTCGTTGAGCGTCTGGAAAATGTCGCAGCGGCCAAAGCCAGAAAGAGAAAGCGCACACGAAAGGGAAGTAAATAAGCCAGGGACATACATCCAGTAAATATGTCCGGCAAATACCTCTAGACGAATATGTCCAGCGGATTTCAGATTTGTCTGAGCTGGGCAGGGGCAGCTGAAAGAAAAGAATGGCGGCCTGCCGGACTGTACGGATGTACGCCTGCATGGCTGCATGGCCGCAGAGATACACCGCTGCAGGGCATGCCGGATCACCGAGTCCGTTCAGTCGGGTTTCGTCCGTTCAACAGGTGGATCGACAGAAAATGGTCCGCTTTGCGACACAATTGTGCCGGCAGAGCGGACCTTATTTTTTGAAAATGCACCCAAAAAGAAAAAGCCGAAGACGAATCTTCGGCTTTTTAAACTCATGAGACTTACTTTGAAATCTATTAGGATTTGCGGTTGTAGTACTCAACAACGAGCAGTTCGTTGATTGGCTGGTCTTTGAACAGTTCGGCACGTTCCGGAGTGCGGAGGTATTTGCCTTTTTTCTGATCTTTGTCCACTTCAACGAAGTCAACGGCAGCTGGAGCAGCTGCAAGAGCATCAACAATGAACGGTTTGTTTTTGTCTTTTTCAGCAACTTCGATTACGGAACCCGGGCGAACGGAGAAGGATGGGATATCCACTTTCTTTCCGTCTACCAGGATGTGACCGTGGTTGACGAGCTGACGGGCAGCGCGGCGTGTGCGAGCGAAGCCCATGCGGTATACGAGGTTGTCGAGACGGCTTTCGAGGAGAACCAGGAAGTTTTCACCGGCAGAACCGCCCATGCGGCTTGCCTTGAAGTAGAGGTTGGCGAACTGTTTTTCAGAGAGCTGATAAACGTTACGGATTCTCTGTTTTTCCTGTTTCTGGATACCGTAGTTAGTGAGTTTGATTCGGCGCGTTTTTCCATGCTGGCCGGGAGCATAAGGACGTCTGGCGAGTTCCTTGCCTGTTTCCGAAATGGAGAAGCTCAGGCGGCGGGAAACTTTCCAGGTAGAACCTGTCATTCTGGACATTTAGTTTTTCCTCCTATTGTCTTCGCAAAAAAACAATACCAGGATACAAATCTTCGTAAGGGGTGCCTGGGACGATGTTTTCTTCAGAACAGCTGGCTGTTACTCGCATCTCTTAAGCTCAGGCGCCTGACTCACGCATTTGTATGCTGTTTGAATCATGCCAAACCACTATATCAGCAAACCTTCCAGATGACAACCGATCGGACATCGCCTTTTTTCGCAAACCTAAGCCGGAAGTGACGCTTCAGGACTGTCCAGATCCAGTACGCAGCGGGCAATAATATTGTAGAGGGAAAAGCCGCAGAAAAAATCCTGCTCAAAATTGAAGAGATCCCGAAGACGGAACGCGGCTTTTTGTGACACAATAGAAACTGTTGAAGAACGTCCATAGTCCAGGCAGGCCAAGCCCGCGTGGTTTTGTGTGCGTTGTCTGTTATACTATAAAGCCGAATGTCAGGAGGATTATATATGGAAAATCTCTGGACCCAAGTCCGGGACTGGTGCCTGAATATGTACACGTATGTGACCAGACACGTTCCGATTGAGGTCATGATTTATATAGGAATTGCGATTGTTATTCTGATCATCGTTGGCATCATTTCCCGCTCCATGAAGAAAAGACGCGTTTCCCGCCGTCTGCACGACCTGGAAGCGGATGTCAACGACATGCTCGACAACAATCTCGAATTCAAATACCGCAAGGCCAGACAGTTTGCCGAAAACAACGAAGATCTTGCGGACCGGTTCAAGTCGATCAAGCCGAAATACAAGATCTGTCTGCAGTCGATCGAAGCCACGGAAGATCTGTACAACCGCGCGACGGAATACTTTACCCGTCATAAATATAAGAAAGCCGCCCGCGCGATGGACGAAGTCGAAACCGTTCTCGACGATACGGAAGAAAGAATCCGCATCGTGGAAGAATCGCTGGACCGCGTCATTTCCCGCGAAGACGAAGTCCGCAAAAATGCCTCCCGCATTATTGAACGCGCCGACAAGCTGAAAAAGGACTATGCCGAAAAACGCGACAGCTTCTTCAGCGGCACCGCCTACATGGATAAGATGATCAGTTCCATGGAGACGTCTTTGCAGAAGCTTGAAGAAGATCTCGGCCAGGCGCGCTTTGCCGAAGTCCGTGAAGACTGCGACAAAATTCAGAACGAATGCGATGAGTTTGAAGAAATCGCAAAAGTGTATCCGTCCCTGTACAGCCGGGCCAAAACCGAACTGCCGCAGGCGATTGAAGAAGTCAAGACGGCTGTGGCCAGGATGGAAGAAGAACGCATTGACGCGTCCTACCTTGGCGTAGACGACAAGCTCGACGCCATTTCCAATGCGCTCGAAGATGCCGTGGCCAGCCTCGATGAAGGCGACCTGAAAAAAGCCGCGCCGGCGCTCGATGCCATCACGGATCAGGTGCTCGCCCTCAACGAAGACATCGCACAGGAGCATGTAGCCTTCAGCGAAATCCAGGCCAGCCTGGAAAACAACTTCGCCACCGTCGATCAGAGCGAAGCCGAACTGGCGGAAATTATCCGTCTGTACGCGTCCATCAAGGACCGCTTCGGTCTCGAAGACTGGACCGCCCGTTTTGCCAAGGCGCGTGAACAGCTCGACGAGCTGAAGACGCAGCGCGACCAGATTCAGAAACAGCTCGAAGAAAGCGAAGTTTACCAGGTCGAAGTCATCAGCGGATTCCGCTCCTTCATCAGCCGTACGGATGCGTTCGGCAAGGAAGTCGCCAACATGAAGCAGCTGCTTCTCGGTGCCTCTTCCGATGAAAGCCGCGCCCGCAAACAGCTCATCAAGCTCGAGCTGATTCTCAACGAAGTGCGTCTGAACACCAGCATTCGCAATCTGCCCGCCATATCCGAATCCTTCAACCAGGACCTCGAACGCGGCGAACAGAAAATTACGGATGTACAGAACGTACTCGAAAGCCAGACGCTCGACATCGACAAGCTGAACGGCACGCTGCAGGATGCCATCGATTTCATTTACAAGCTGTATTCCAACGCCAGCAACCTCACCGGCGTAGCGGTCATGGTAGAAAACGCCATCGTCTTTGGCAACCGTTTCCGCTCTTCCTATCCGGCCCTTGATTCGGATCTGACCAAAGCGGAAATGTGCTTCCAGAACGGGGAATATACCCGAGCACTCAAAATCGCCATGCAGGCTATCGAAACGCTTCATCCGGGAATTTATGAGAAGCTGATTGCCCGCAAGGATCCGGCGGTCATGAACCAGGTATGATTTATTTCGATCATGCAGCAACCACCCCTGTGAGCAGGGAAGTTGCTGCTCTTTTTGTAAAACTGCTCGATGAATACGGAAACCCGGATTCCCTTCATCAGCAGGGAAGAAAAGCAGCAAAGCTTCTCGAACAGAGCCGCTCGCGCATCGCTTCCATGCTCAAATGCTCCCCGGAAGAAATCCTCTTTACCTCCTGTGCATCGGAATCCAATTCGATGGCGATCGTCGGCTATGCTTTAGCCAACAGGAATCGGGGAAACCGCATTATCACATCCAACTCGGAACATTCCTCCACGACGGCCGCGATGAACTTTCTCGAATCGATCGGCTTTGAAGTGGTCCGTCTGCCCATTCACGAAGACGGAACCATTCACGCCAAAGACGTACAGGACGCGCTGACGAAGGACACCCTGCTCGTCTCGCTCATTCACGTCTCCAATGAGACCGGCGCTATTACGCCGATCGGCGAGATTGCGGATGTTGTCCATACCCATCCCACCTGCGTCTTCCATGCGGACTGCACGCAAAGCTTTGGCAAAGTGGATATTCCTTTTGAAAAGCTCGATCTGATGACGATGTCTGCGCATAAGATCCACGGCATGAAAGGATCCGCACTTCTCAAGAAGAAAAAGAACCTTGTCCTTCAGCCGCTGATCTTTGGCGGCCAGCAGGAACAGGGCATGCGCGGCGGCACCGAAAACGCGCCCGTCCACATCGCGCTGGCCAAGACGATCCGTCTGGCACTCGAAGGCCAGAAGCAGACCCAGGCACAGATGAAAAAAGTCCGGGATCACATCATCGAACGGCTCGATGAAATTCCCGGCGCGCACGTTCTCTCCCCGGAAAATGCGGCTTCCTCCATTCTTTGCCTCTGCTTTGATGCCATGACCAGCCAGGTCATGCAGAACGCGCTCGATGAGCGGGGAATCTGCGTTTCCGCCATCAGCACCTGCGAGTCCCGTTCCCATCAGGCCAACCCGGTTCTTCTGAACATGGGCTGTTCCTTAAAGGAAGCGACCCACAATATCCGCCTGTCCTTTTCGGGCGAAAACACCATCGAAGAGGCCGACGCATTTATCGACAGTGTAAAGGAGATCATCCAGGCTTATGGATTACCGTTATGACCATATTCTGATCCGGTACGGCGAACTTTCTCTGAAAGGCAAGAACCGGCAGAACTTCATTCAAAAGCTCAAAGACAATCTGAAAAAAGCGCTCAAGGGATTTCCGACGCTCGAACTCGAAACCCAGTACGACCGCATGTATCTTTATCTTCATGACGAAGATCAAAAAAAAGTGTGCGACATCGTCTCCAAAGTCTTTGGCATTTCCTCGTTTTCTCCGGCGATTAAAACGGAGCCGACGATGGACGCCATTCTCGAAGGCGTTAAAGCCAGTGTGGACTTAAGCACTCCGCACACGTTTAAAATCCGTGCAAGACGCCACGACAAAATGTTCGAGCACGATTCGGATTACATCAACCGCGCAGCGGCGACCGTCATTCTCAAAAGCAGCGACTGGAAAGTCGATGTCCACAATCCGGAAGTGACGATCCTGATCGAAGTCCGCAAAGATGCGGTCTACATCATGTCCGAGAAAATTCCAGGCGCCGGCGGATTCCCGGTCGGTGTCGGCGGACGGGCGATGATGCTGCTGTCCGGCGGTATTGACTCTCCGGTTGCCAGCTATCTCATGATGAAGCGCGGCGTGCATATCGAATGCGTGCACTTTGCCGCCCCGCCGTACACTTCCGCCGAAGCGCGTGAAAAAGTGTATGCGCTCGCCCGGCTGCTCGCTCCGTATCAGGGCGATGTTGTCGTTCATGTCGTTCCGTTTACCACGCTGCAGCTGGCCATTTATCAGAACGCGCCGGAAAGCTATGCGATTACGCTCATGCGCCGTATGATGATGCGCATTGCAGCAGGACTTGCGGAAAAACGCCATTGTCTCGCAATCGGTACGGGAGAAAGCGTTGGCCAGGTAGCCAGCCAGACGCTGGAGAGCATGTACGTCATCAACAACGTGACGAACATGCCGCTCATCCGTCCGCTCGTATGCATGGATAAGACCGAAATCATCGATATCGCCCGAAAGATCGGTACGTACGAAACGTCCATTTTGCCTTACGAAGACTGCTGCACGATTTTCACGCCGAAAAATCCAGTAACCCGTCCGAAACTCGAAAAATGCATCGAGTACGAAAAACGCTGGGACTGGCAGGAAATGGTTTCCGACTGCATTGAATACGCGGAAACCATCCGCCTTCATTTCGAAGAACCAAATAAAGCGGAAGACGATCTGTTCTAAGCCAGAATGTATTCAAAACTACAGGCAGGGAAGAATTTCCAGTTCGAAATTCTCCCTGCTTTTCTTTTGAACTTTGCGTTTTGCGTTCTGCTCCTTGCCTGCTGCATTCGCCGTCTCCTTCTCGATCCAGATGCGAGGCGCACACAGAGCCTCTGTTCCCGTTTTGTCACCCGTTCTGACATCTTTGGGCTCCAGCTTCCCAACCCTTCCGCAAGCAAAGAAGACGGACGCCAAAATCCAGACGCGCCTAAAACCGGAGAATAGCGAGGGGCGCTTTATAATGAGGGCATGAACTGTCCAATCTGTCATCAGCCCCTGCATAAGGAAAACCGCACCTGGAAATGCCCGAACAATCACGCGTTCGATCAGGCCAGACAGGGGTATGTCAATCTCTGCCGCAAGCAGAAAGTCACCGGCGATAACGAAGCCATGTCGGCTGCCCGTACCCGCTTTCTCGAAAGCGGCGCCTATGATTTTTTACGCGAAGCCATCGCGAAAAAGATCCACGACCTCCATCCCAGAATGTACATCGATCTTGGCTGCGGAGAAGGCTATTACACCCGACGCTTTGCCAAGGAAGTCGAAGAAGGATACGGCATCGATTTAAGCCGTCCTTCCATTGCACATGCCGCCGGTCAGGACAAGCAGACGCAATACATTGTCGGAAGCATTTTTGAACTGCCGTTTGCCGATCTGAGCGCGGATCTGCTGACATCGATCTTTACGCCGATCCCCGCAAAGGAAGCCAGACGGGTTTTAAAAGAGGACGGTTTACTGATCACAGTCGGACCCGGAAAAAACCATCATAAGGAACTGAAGGAAGTCCTGTATGAAAACGTCCGTCTCAACGATGAGCCAAAACAGCCGGAAGGCTTTGAACTTGTCGATCGTACGGAGCTGAGCGAGCTCGTTCATGTCGATGACGTCTGGAGCCTGCTGGAAATGACACCGTATCGCTACAAGTCACCTGCTGAGGGCCTTGAGCGCGTCAAAAACCTGAAAAACGGTCTGGATGTCACCTTTGACTTTGTGATCAGCACCTGGAGAAAAGCAAAATGAGAACAAAAATAAAAAAATGGGGAATCAACGGCGAAGGCATCGCCTACGTCAATAAGAAGGCGGTCTTCGTACACCCGGTGCGATTCCCGATGAAATCGTGGATATCGATATTGATCACGACTTCGGCAGCTATGCGCAGGGTCATGTGGAAAAGATCGTCCAGGAAGCCCCGCGCCGGCGCAAATCGCCCTGTCCGATTTCGAAAGAATGCGGCGGCTGTGCGCTGATGCATGTCGACTACAAAGGCCAGATCCGCATGAAAGAGCAGATCCTTAAGGAAGCGCTGCGCCGCTATGCGCACTATGAAGGACCGATTTTTCCTGTCATCAAAAATCCGGATCCTCTGCAGTACCGCAACGCCTGCAAGCTTCCCTTCGGCTTAAAAGACGGCAAAGTCACCACGGGCATGTATGCGCGGGAAACCAATGATTTCGTTCCTGTTGAACGCTGTCTGATTCATGCCAAAGGTCTGGAACGGGCCCGCATGGAACTCAATACGCTGATCGACCAGTCCGGACTTCCCGTTGCCGATAAAGAACATCCGGAAGGCCTGAAAAATCTGGTTCTGAAAGAATTTGACGGCAAAATCCATATCGTTCTGGTTACCGGAAAGATGGACATCCCGGAACGTCTGGTTGAGCAGATTCTGGAAAAGTCAGATCATGCCGCTTCCGTCTGGCAGTCCATTAAGGAACCGGACGATCCGGAACACGAACTGTTTGGCCGTCAGATGCTGCATCTGGGCGGCGATATGAAAATGACGCTTACGCTGGGCGAGTTCACGCTGAATCTTCTGCCCAAATCGTTTTTTCAGCTCAACACGAAACAGGCGCTCGCTTTATATACGCTGATCGAATCCTGGCTGCCGGATCATACCGATCTGATGGTCGAAGCCTATTGCGGCATCGGAGCCATCTCGCTTTTTGCGGCGGATAAAGCTAAAGAAATTATCGGTATCGAATCCGTAGAAGACGCAGTGGCCAACGCGAGTGAAAACGCACTGCTCAACGGCAAGGAAAACCTTTCCTTCGTCTGTCAGGATGCGGCAACGGAACTGAAGCGGATTTCGCAGAAACGTCATGTCGATACGCTGGTCGTCGATCCGCCGAGAAGCGGTCTGGACCGTACCATGAAAGACGCCATCCTGAAAGCACAGCCGCAAAATCTGATCTACGTTTCGTGCAATCCGTCCACGCTAGGAAAAGATCTGGACGTTTTGCAGAAGAAATACGCGATCGAATGCGTACAGCCTTTTGATTTCTTCTCGCAGACTCCGCACGTAGAGACAGCCGTAAAGCTTTCTCTCAAAAAATAAAATTCCAAACGGAATCGATCGATCTTCTTTCCATTCCCTTCAAACCCTTCTGCTCCTTCTGTTCGTTTTATCTCTTCGATCCGTGGCCTGTCAGACGATGGAGACGCTGAAGATCCGAACAGGAGGGATAGATTCACAGAACAAAATCCTCATGCCTCTGGATGATTTCCAGATGCATGAGGATTTTTCTTTAGCGCAGATCGGCTTTCTTAACGGCACGAAAGGCACCCGATCCGAGGGGGCCTGAAGACAGAGGACAGCGCAAATCCGCGCAGGAAAAAAAGCTGCCCAAAGGAGCGGACAGGCCATTTTCGGCGAAAGATCAAAGGATAGAAATAAATAAAAATAAGGTATAGAAACGCAAATAAATCCGTCGGATTTCACCAAGGCTCTCGCTAAAAATAATTACCGTAGTTGAAATATAAATAAATTCAAATTGGATAAATTAATACCAGAAAGTAAAAAGTGCAAACGATTGAAATAATTCAAATATATATAAACTGTCAGAATAAAAGCATCATAAATTGAATACTGATTAATTTAGACAAAACCGTTAAGAAAAAGTACATCGCAAGCCACGAAAGCTGACACTATTCTAAATACATTGAGGGGCTGACTCGCTTGCCCAGGCAAGCCATATGACCAGAAACGCCAACTGGTCTGCTGAGCAAAGAAGCCTGCTCTCGCTCAAAAATCCTGCACCTCAATTTCATTAGTATTTCGTTTTTCGAATGACCCGCTCATCTCTTTCTTTCCCAGCACATCGAATTCCTTGCTTTCCCGTCTCGGGTAAAACCAGGAACGCACGAAGATCATCATAAACCATCTAATCCTCAGGAAGAGAGTCCGGGTTTTGTACGGCAGCCCGAGCGCCCCGCTTTCGTATAACTTTACGAACTTGAAAAAGAACGAAGATAAGAGATTTTACAATCCTTAAGAAAAATTCAAATCGATGATGCCCGATTCATCTCGTGGAAAGGACAGGCGTTTATGAATAAAAACTCTCTGCGCCGCAAATCCCGCATTGAACTTCTCGAACTGCTGCTCGCCTCCCGGGAAGAAAATCAGAAGCTTCGCAAGGAAAACGAAGAACTGAAAGCTCAGCTTGCGCAGCGACAGATCCATCTGGAAAACAGCGAATCGCTGGCACATGCGGCCTTGAAACTGGCCGGCGTATTTGAAGCAGCCGATCAGGCAGCTGCTCTCTATCTCGAAAGTCTGAAGGAGAATTATTCCGATCATGAATCAGAAGAATGCACCGAAGAAGCCCTCTGATCCAGACATGCCTTCCGTATCCGAGATCCGAAGCGAAATCGATCGCGTCCGCTATCGAAAACGCTACTGGAAATCGGTTCGCGGCATTCTTCAGACCATCCTGGTCGCGGCAGCGGTGGCCGTTCTGATTTCCATGTTATGGATGCCCGTTCTGGAAATTTACGGACCAAGCATGGCGCCTTCTCTGGAAGAAGGCGATATCGTTGCCGCCATCAAAAACAGCAAATTCGAAACGGGCGATGTCATCGCCTTCTACTACAACAACAAAATTCTCGTAAAACGCGTCATGGCCGGTCCAGGCGACTGGATCGACATTCACGAAGACGGAACCGTTTTTGTGAATGGAGAAGAAATCGATGAACCCTATCTGACAGACAAAGCGTACGGAGATCCCGATATCGAATTTCCTTATCAAGTTCCCGAAGGACGCTGGTTCGTTCTCGGCGATCATCGAAGCATTTCCAAGGACTCCCGAAACGCAGAAATCGGCCCTATCGCTTCTGAAGATATTGTTGGACGGCTCGTCTTCCGCCTCTGGCCCAACCCAGGACCAGCCGGCGACAGTTAACTGTTTCTTCCATAATCCGGATTCATTGTCCTTCCGAATATGGATCCGATTCACATCAATTCGTATAGGCAGTAAAGGTCTCTTGCCAGGGAAGGCAGAGTCGCCTTATTCATACAAAATGGCTTAAGCAAGCCAGAAAGAAGGGATACGCAGACAAAAGAAGGTTTTACCCGTATCAAAACAGGAAAGGCTGAATCAATTCGATCCAACATCATTCCTTGATTTATCCCGGACGTTTACCTTCCTTTACTGCAGGAGATCTGAATCGTCAGGAGTTGAATTCGAACAGCCCAAAAAGAGAAAAAGACAACAGAAAGGAAAAACAATGAAATCCAGAAAATTTTTAATTTCATCCGCGATTGCCCTTTCGACAATGCTCGGAACTGCAGCGCCGATGATGAATGCGATGCCGATCTCAGCAACGACAGTAACTGTCTCCAATTTTGCAGAGGGACATGCTTTTACGGCTTATCAGATTTTTACCGGTAAGCTGGAAGGCGACAAACTTGTGGACATCGAGTGGGGAACCAGCGCTGATACAACAGAGCAAGCTGCAATTATTGCTGCATTAAAAGGAGACGATAGCCCGCTTTCGGCAGACAAAATTACAGCACTCGGAGACAACCCGAATGCTGCGGCTGTGGCTAACGCAATTGATGGTCTTAATGCAGAACAAAGCCTGGCACTTGCTAAATTACTGCATCCAATTCTGACCGAGAATGGAAAAGCAATTACATCCAACACAACTGACCTCACACCTGGCTACTATCTGATCAAAGATACAACAGCGGTTGATTCATCTGCCGATGACGTTATTGGTTTGAGCATTCTCCAGGTCGCCAATACTGATGTAGTAATTACACCGAAAAACGCGAAACCAACCGTCGATAAAGAAGTTAGCGACAACGACAATCATGATGAGAGCAATACAGCAGGCTGGGGGGAAACGGCTGACCATGAAATTGGCGACACCTTCCAGTTCAGACTGACTGCTACAGTTGCACAGTATGCGGACATCAAAAACTACGATTCTTATAAGCTGGTATTCCATGACACGCTGAGTGCTGGAATTGACTATGTCAGTGAAGGCAATCTGACTGCAGAGATGTTCGTTGGCGACAATACTACTGCAATTGAAGTACCAACAACTACTGCAAAGGATGGCCAGAATCTGACAGTAACTATCGATAACCTGAAAGCTCATTTGCCTGCGGAAATTCAGGAGAATGACGCAATCAGCGTTGTTGTTACCTACAATGCCAAACTGAATGCGCACGCTATGGTTGCTGAAAGTGGCGTTTCTGGGCTCTATAACAACAACAAGGTTTATCTGGAGTACTCCAACAATCCGAATGGGGAAGGAACAGGACAGACCAAAGAGGACTATGTATATGTCTTCACGTATAAACTGACCAACACGAAGACAGATAACATGGGAAACACCCTTCAGGGAGCCGAGTTCGTTCTTAAGAAAGGCGATCGGTTTGCTGCATTCACTAACGGCATTTTTAGCGGCTGGTCGACAGCGCAGGACGACACAACGAAGCTCACATCTGGTGAAGATGGAACGTTCGTACTGACTGGTCTGGATGCAGGAACATACACCCTTGTCGAAACGAAAGCTCCGGAAGGTTATAAGCTGGCTGCTGATACGACGATTACAATCACAGCCAGCCATAAAGAAGATGACGGCGGAGCTGCAGCGACAGTAACTTTATCAGGCGAGAACCACGAAGGTGCTACGGTAGTTGACTCCAAAATCTCCAACCTGCCTGAAACCGGCGGCATGGGTACGACTCTGTTCTATGCAGCTGGCGGAATTCTTGCTGCTGGCGCAGTAATCGCACTGGCTGCAGGCAAGAAAGCAAAAAAAGAAGAAGACTAATCTTCAATAACCCACAGGATTCAGGGAGTCTGACTCCCTGAGTCTGGAAAGCCTGGAAGAGTGATTTTCCAGGTTTTCCAGACTCTCCAGAAAAGAGGAGGAGACGGGTTTGAAGTTTTTAAGGAAACATCTAAGAACAATTCTGATTCTTGTCATTCTCATCGCCGGGCTTGGTCTTCTGGCCTATCCAAGTTTTTCAAACTGGTGGAACACCACGCTTGGATCGCATTCCATTGCCCATTATGAGCAGGCGGTTGTGGAAACAGATGAAGAAGATTTGAAAGCCATGCGCGAACAGGCCAATGCCTATAATACGGATCTTTTAACAAGAGCAGACCGCTATCATCCAACCCCAGAACAGCATGCGCAGTACGGCGAACTGTTAAAAATCGGGGATTCAACGGTCATGGGTTCGATTTCGATCCCGCGAATCAAGGTGAATCTTCCGATTTACCACGGAACTTCCGAAGACGTCCTGGCTGCAGGAGCCGGTCATCTGGAAGGTTCGTCTCTTCCGGTTGGCGGAACGGGAACGCATGCGGTCATTACAGGGCATAGAGGCCTTCCTTCCGCAAAGCTGTTCACAGATCTGGATCAGCTGGAAGAAGGAGACCTTTTCGTTTTAAACGTTCTAGGCGAAAAACTGACGTACGCGGTGGACTCGATTCGAATCGTTTTGCCGGCTGAACTCGATCAGCTGACGATCGATCCGACGAAAGACCAGGTCACTCTGGTTACCTGCACTCCGTATGGAATCAACACGCACCGCATTTTAATCACGGGTCTGCGTACGGAAAACGTTGAGGAGTGGTCACTGGATCAGGAAGCGGGAATGATCGACGAGAAAATCGTCGCCCTCTGGATCGGCGCCATTATTCTCGGGGTCCTGCTCATCGTGATGCTTATAAAGACAAGAAAGCCAAAGTCGAAGAAAGGAGAAGCCGATGACTCGATTTAAAAAACTGTTTGGAATTGTTTTGACTCTCATGCTGATGGTGCCGATGACAGTTCGAGCCGCAGAAGAAATTGATCTGAGTCGAACAGGTTCTCTGCAGATGACGATTCACAAAGCCGATGGAACGCCAATCTCCGGCGGTTCCATGACGATCATTCCGGTGGCGGATATCGTTCTCGACGAAGAAACCAATCCAAAATTTCAACTGAATGAAACGTTTGCCGAAACGAATGCGGATCTTTCCAACCCGCAAAGAGAAGCGGTCATTGAATATCTGGAAGATTTCGTAAAGAAACACAAGATCGAGGGAACCACACAGACTGTGGATCGTAACGGCATCGCCAGCTTTGGCGAGTGTCCGTTAGGTCTGTATCTCGTAATGCAGAACGAAGCGTCTCCTGGCTACAAGCCCATCCGTTCGTTTTTAATTTCGGTTCCAAATTTCGATGAAGAAGAACAGACCTATACCTACGATGTAATCGCCCTGCCGAAAATGAATACGGATATTGAGATTGACAGTTCTACATCGTCCTCGGATTCGTCTTCTTCCGAATCTTCTTCGAGTTCAACTTCATCGAGCATGAGCTCTTCAAACTCAGACGATTCATCGCATTCATCCAGTAAATCGACCAGCAATTCCATCAGCAGCTCAAACAGCGCACCCAGACCGAAAAAAACGCCGCCAACAGGAGCGCAGACCGGAATGACGCTTTTTGAAAGCCTGTTTATTCTTTCCGGTCTTCTGCTGATCGGTCTGTATTTCCTGAAGCGAAAAGAAACATCGAAATAAACGCGAAATAAGAACTACGCATAAAAAATGAACCGGAGATCCTTCAGCCGACGAGCGGGTTTTCCACGCCGTCAGGCTTTCTGCAGGGAAATCCGATTCACGGTTTTGAAGCAATTAAGAAATGGAGGAAGCGTATGTCTGGAATGAAAAGATTCTTTCAGAAAAAACATCCGATTTTAATCCGAGTCCTTTCCATACTGACTCTTTTTGCGACTGCCTATACGCTGATTCTGCCTGCAACAGCCCTGGCAAGACCTCAGTACTACTGCGGTATGGAAAAACATGTACACAGCGATACCTGCGAGGAGAACTGCACCCGGATTGAACACGAACATACACGACAATGCGAAGCCAACCTCGAGGCGGATGTGGAAGATGAATCCGTCTGGACAGCGGCTTTTGCGGATGTAATGGCTGAGCCGTCTTCTTCTGGCAAAGCGGCAGCAATCGCTCTTTCGCAAGTTGGCTCACATGTAAGTTCATCTAACTTTCAGGTTCTTGAAGACGGCAGTGAAGCACCATATTCCCGATATGGAGCCTGGGAAGGAAATCCGTATACGACAAACCTTCAGGAAAGCTTCCTTCGTTTTGTCTACAGCTATGCCGGAGCAGATATGAGCAGCTTTGCCAGTCAGTCCGTCAAGGATTGGATGGATCCTCTTCTTGAGGGCGGCCTGCTGCGTTCGGCTGACCAGGCATCGGAAGGCGATCTCGCCTTTGTCGAAGATGAGGGAAAACTGAAAGGCGCGGTTGTCATTAAAGGAAATGAAGAAGCGCTGGATGTTGTGGAAGCCGATGAGGGAGAGATCGTTTCCAAATCGGTAGCCAATGAACATGTCTATGGAACGGTTCGTGTTCTTTTAGATGCCGATCCCGCTGAAGCAGCTTCAACAGATGCTTCCACGGAAGAAAGCGCAGCGTCAAAAAAAGCGGAGAACGCAAATCCGGCTGCCGCAAATCAGGTCCTCTCTTACACACCTGCTCAAATTTCACCGCAGGCTGACGAAACAGCAGAGTCCTGTCCTGCAGCCAAATTTCCAGAATCGAATCCGGAAGGAAATCTCGGCGACGAGGGATATAACGAACATCCGACTGCAGCGAAGATTTATTATCGCTATCCTCAGAATTCAGGAAACACCCCGACCGAATGGACAGAAATTGAGCCGGATGACGATAACACGGAAAATGACATTACGTACAAGATGAACGTCGAGTTCAAAATGGTCGTGAATTATGAAAATCTGAAATACACAACCATCGTGGACAACAATCATTCATTCTATTATTCGATTCCTGCTTTCCTCCATTCCAATATGGCAGCAGAGGGAACGCCTCTCATGCACACCTTCGAAAGAGAAGATGGATCAACGAAGACAATCGAACTGGGAAGACTTCATGCCTGTCCAACAGAAGATCATCTCCATATCGATTACAGCAACTATCTGGAACTGGAAGAAAATGATATTAAAACAGGTCAATTCGAATATTCGCTTTTAGCCAATCGAGAAGAAATCTGGGAAAACCCGAATCAGGAATACCAGATTGGAGATAAAAACTACACCTTTAAGTTTGATACCTTGTCCAGCTACAACGATGTGACCGTCCACGATTTCAAAAAAGCAAAAAATCCAGAAGGCGGCAATCACGAGAACTATTCCTATGACGAAGAGGGCAACACAATCATTCATTATCAGATCAGCTTTGTGACGGATGATCAGATTGCTCCCGATGCAATCGTCGATGACTGGTGGCCCAACTACAGCTCATGGAGCCAGAAATTTAAAGAAGGTTTTACCCCTTATGAAAATATTCAGTTTTTCTCCGTTGCAAGGGATGGAACCGCGACGGAGATTCCACAGGATCAGTACAGCTGCGTTCTGAGCCGGAATGGCTCCAGTGACCCGCTTGAACTTACGTATCACCCCGTAACGAATCCAAAAGAAACTGTAACGCATACGGTAGAAGGCGCACCGGCGCCGCGTGCAGGGTTTTATCTAGGAACGCTGCAGCCCAATACGCAGTACAGACTGACTTATACCGCCAAATATTCGAAAAACGCGCTAAATCATGGTGTACAGGACATTCGAAACGATTCACGCATTCGATTTGGTACGAGCGATGGCAGAGGCTATGACTGGGAAGATGACCGGCTTCAAAGCACGCTTACCGTTGGGAAATCCAATCTTGGACAGGAAACAAGGACGGATGACGACGGGAACCTCTACCTGACCTACAAACTCAGCGTCATTGCCGGCGAATACAACATGGATGACTGGCCTGTCGGCGTTGTCACCGACTACATGAACTTTCAGGTGGACCATGTGGTGCAGCCTGGCTACTTGTCCTATGTCTCCATGGTGGACTGCCAGTCTTCATCCGATGACCAGAATTACACCTCTATTCCTATAAATGAAGTAACTTTTACAGACCAGGATAATGGAACAATTCGCGAATACCGGATCCCAGCACCTGAAACCATGTCGAGGGGCCAGCGTTACTACATTAAATGCCAAATCCGGATTGACCGGGAACTGATGGTGAAAATGGCCACAGAGAATAAGGAACAGATGACGTATACCAACCTGGCGTATACAGGCGACACGTACAGCAGCTCAGGACCGCATTCGGGAACCGTTTCTCAGAACATTCAGAAATCTGAGATTGTAACCAAAGCCAAGGGCGAAATGCTGACAGAAAACACGCCGATGACCATGACCGGCGATGTTTACGATGCAGCGGGTCAGAAGACGAATGTCACTGAATTCACAGTTCCCATCCACTCCGTACAGTACTCCATCAAAATCAACGAAGATGGAAAGGCAAATGTAGGATCGGCTGCTCTGACCGACGAGCTTTCCGTCAGCGGAACCATTTCCGATCAGTTCAGCTTTACAGGCTATGCAGCTCTGAAAGTTTATGACGGCCGACAGGATCCTGGAAAAGAAGCGATGGGGACGATCTGGTTCAAACTGCCGGACGACCAGCAGAGTTTTCAGTTTGATCTTTCCAAATACAAGGCTTCAGTGGATGAGATAAAAGGGGCACACACACCGGAACACGCACTCAGCTACGAACTGATTTACTATGTTCGCGCGAAAGACGGTGCGGATAACCTGATGCTTACAAACGAACTGAATGGTTCCGTCGGCGTAGGCATTGGAGACAGTGTAGTCCCTGTGGAGCAGCACATTCACGTTTCCCATCTGATCGTTACAAGTGAAGAACTGAGCGCGGTAAAACGCGGCGTCTCTTATCTCAGCACGCAGGAAGATCATGAGGCCAATGGTACATGGAAAGCCGGTCGACAAATCTGGCTGGTTGAGGTCAGCGGATCGACGATCAGCAAAGAATCAACCCTTTCGGATACCCTTACCAATCAGACGAATTTGTCGGGCGAGTACTTCACCCATTACGTACCAGGAGAATCCGTGATTGGTCTGTACAGAGGAACCCTTGAATTCGCGTTTGACGGCACCCAGAATATCGAGGGAGATGTCAGTCATACCTCGACGAGCTATCCAGCAGGCAGCTTGCCTTCTTATACGTATCAGGATTTTTTAACTGCCTTTAACAGCCAGACAAGCCGGATTGATGAAGATCTGTATACAGTGACGTATGCTTCCGATAATCGAACCGTAAACATCCGGTTTAAAGAGAACTATTCTTTAATCGATGAAAATGGAGATAAGCAGAAGCTGTATATTCTGCTCCAGTCCACGCCTGATGAAAATTCGTTCAACGGAGGGGAGCAGGATCTGATCTGGAAACGCAATCAGGCCAATATATCCACTGGAAATGGTTTTTCAGCCATTCAGGGAAATGAAACGAAAAAGCTGGCGGATGCGCAATATGGTTTCCGTTCGTACTACAGCATCCATAAAAGTGCCGGAAGCCGGTTCGCGTATCAGAACGGCGAGTTTAAAAAGCTGGATGATTCAAATCTGAACAGTGTTCTTTCTCTATTCAATACAAATCTCAAGCCGATTCTGGATGAAAAGATTGCGGACGGCGAACTGTCGAATCATGAAATTTACGATGACTGGACCCTTCTTGTAAACAGACAGGGCGGTGATACAAATTCGAATACCCCTTACTCTGGAACGTTCAAAATTGTGGATACGATTTCTGATAATGCAAGTTTCGTAGGAGCCTTCCTGGCGAATACTGGCGAAAATCAGCCGACCATCGACAGCATTACCGTTGAAGGGCAGAAGGTAACGATTATTGTCAGCAACGTTAGTCCTCGCCAGGCTTTCACCATCCATTTGATTTCCAAGCTGAATGTGGACTGGGATGAAGCGATCGCATCGGATTCTCGAATTTCCGTGGTGAACCATGTTGACCTGTATCATGACCAGAACCGAATTGGAGTCGACGAAGAGACGAAAAATACGAAACTGTCCAATCCAATTTCGAAAGATTCCGCAACGCTGGTCGACGATACAACTGCACTTTCCGGGAAATCGACGATTGAATACTCGATTGATCTCAATGAAAATCGACTGGATCTGATTGAGAGTGCAGATACCATCGATCTGCAGGATACGTATGATCCGGATGTCATTGAAATCATTCCAGATACGATTCAGGTCACAGCAGATGGAGCAGCGTATACCGACTTTACGGTTGAATTCCGTAAAGAAGAAGGAACTGTCATCATTCGTAACCTTCCGGATCAGAAACGAATTCACATTACGTATTCCGCTTCTCTTCAGGTTCCGCCTGGAGAAAATTCATTCTCCATCAGTAACAGCTGCACGTGGCTGGGCTATGGAAAAGACGCACCATCTTCTACGTTTACCAAGTGGGCCACCAATACGATTGGCGGTACTTCATCGAGCGTGAACATCACCCCGAAAGTAACCCTGAAAAAAGTCGACGCCAACAATGCCACGCAGGGCCTTGCCGGAGCAACGTTTTCATTCACTGCGGGAACGGTGACGAATGGGGTGTTTAAAGCGAATGAAAATAACAGTTATTCTTTCACTGCCACTACGGATTCGAACGGGCAGATTATCGCAAACGAAGCGCATGGAAATAAACTGGAGCCGAATATCTGGTACAAAGTGGAAGAAACGAGCGTACCGGCCGGATACGATCCGAATTCGATCGAAGATCCTCAATACTTCTATATTTATAAGGATTTACAGCATTTCCCGGCGGAAAACGAGCGCCCGAGAGAAGGGAGGGTGAACATTTCCGAACTGAGTCCGGATAAGATTCTTTATCTGACTTTCACAAACAAGAAACCTGTCTTCTCAATCACGATTCGCAAATCGTTCTCTGAAGCCGGTCTTCTGCCAGGAAACTATACCTTTGGCGTTTATGACCGAGAATCCGATCCGAACGATGCATCACAGCAGCCGCTTAAGAAAGTGACCATTACGGTCACACCGCAGGATGCTTCCGACTCGACGGAAAAGACAGCGGATGCGGTGATCGACAATCTGGAAATCCGGAACGATCCGTATTACGTGTATGAGCTCGGCGAAGATGGCAAGCCCTGCCCTAAATACTGGACTTCTTCGGCAAACGACCAGCTTTTCGAAGTCATCTATCCGGCAAACGGCAATGGGGTCACGTATTCCAATGCGTCCGAGACGGATCGCAATGTGATCTTTGAAGTGCAGAACCATCCGATTTACGAACTTCCAGAGACTGGCGGTGTTGGTACGTCTATCTTCTATGCAGGCGGAAGTGCACTGGTTCTGAGTGCAGCCTGTCTTGTGCTGCTTCTTCGCCGCAAGGATTAAAATTCCAAATCACAAATCCAAAAAGCAGACTTAAGAAACACCGTATTCAAAATCAATCGCCCCGGATCGGCAATATCCTTCGATCCGGGGCGATTTTTATACGGAGTCGGTGAACAGTTTGAAAATTCTCCGTTTGTTTGTAAGTGTCAAACAATCGACGGGTATACGCGAGACTGAATATTAGATACGCTAAACGGGATCCCTTTCGAGATCCCGCTTGGCGTATTTTTTATTCTTCATCGTTTTCTTCATACTTCGGATCCGGT
>NZ_JAHDSX010000200.1:0-201 GCF_020969955.1 Allobaculum fili
TTACGTTCAGACTTCTGAACCTGTTCGACGAAAAAGGCCTCCTTGAGGACATGAGCTATAAAAAAATCATGCACATCCTGCAAAGAGGCAAAAGAATAAAAAATGATAATGAGTGGGAACTGATCAAGATGAATCCTGGTCAGATAGAAATTCTTCAAAAACTGGATCTGATTCCACGACCAGATCCAGTAGACCAGCCCA
>NZ_JAHDSX010000201.1:0-200 GCF_020969955.1 Allobaculum fili
AGAATGGATCTTTGAAAAACGAGCATCAGTAAGAAGACATAACAGAAGGTCTAACGAAAAGTTGAAGAGTAAAAAAGATTTAACCGAAAGTTGGAAACAGTTAGTGGAACAGTTCTTACGAAATAGAAAAATCTCGAAACAAGCATAACTAGAACCAAAGTTAGAGAACTAGATCAAGCAAGGAAGGGCGTACGGAGGAT